>JBKOZZ010000158.1:0-9109 GCA_046726155.1 Acidobacteriota bacterium | reverse complement strand
AGCAGGCTGACCGCCTGGTCCCATTTTCTATCCATCACGTAAACAATACCCAGGTAATAGTTGGCGAAGAATTCATCCGGATGGGAATCTAACTCAACCTTGAATTCCTGCTCTGCATCATTGAGGCGGGCCGCTCCATCTTTGAGCAGGTAAGTTAGGCCCAGATAGTAATGAGCTCGTGGGAAACGACGATCCAGCGCGACAGCCTTCTTGAATTCCTCTATTGCTTCGCCTAAAAACCCCGTCTCGCGATAAGCGCGGCCAAAGATGATGCGCAACTGCGGCCGGTCGCCGAACTGTTTAATCATGCGGTCATAAATCTGCCGCGCCGGAGCGAATTGATTTTGCTTGAGATAAGCCAATCCTAAAGTGTAGGCGACGTCATAATCCTTCGGCGTGATCTTTAGCGCAGTTTGCAGCTCAGCTGTGGACTTATCAAAGTCGCCGAGCATGAAATAACTCTTGCCCAGCATGTGGTGTGCGCCAGCGCTCTGCGGGTTGACGCTTAACACTTTTCGCAATGGCTCGAGGGCTTTTTGATATTCCTCTGCATCGAAGTGAGCGATTGCTAAATCTATCAGGGCCTCTTGCGACTCAGACTGGTAAAGAGTAGCGGATTCAAGAACGTTAATCGCTTGTTGATACTTCTTCTCGGCAGAGTAAACCTTTCCGAGCTTGCCATATCCTTCGGCGAGCATTGCTGTGTATTCTTTTTCTGCTGCAACAAGGTTGCCTGCACGTCTCTGCGCTGCCGCTGCTTCAGAATGTTGTCGAAGTGAATCCTGGGGAGATTGGAAAACGAAGACCAGCAGTAGCAGAGGACCCAAGGTCGAAGGTAAATACCTCACTTGAACCTCTCGAACCCTTACAAAAAATTAGACGGAGGGCTGATGTAGATCTATTAGCCCTCCGCCTTTGTTTCAGCCTTGCCGTACTATATCAGAAGTTGAACTTCAGACCGAACTGGATATTCCGTGGTCCACGGTCGCTATTCAGCCGGCCAAAGTTTCCGTTGTTTTTTGCTCCAGTAAAAGGATCGATCGCCATGCCGGGATCGAACCCGTTGAAATTCGTATGGTTGAAAAGGTTGAACATCTCCGCACGGAACTGGAGACCATACCGCTCGCGGAATTTCCAATTCTTGGCCACCGAGAAGTCGACGTTAGTAAGCCCGGGCTGCCGGACGAGACCACGTCGAAGATTACCGAAGCGTCCGGGAGCAGGTAACGTGAACGCGGCGGGATTGAGATATACCGTCTTGTCCGGGCCGTTTACATAGATGGGCACGCCCGGAACCAGGTCAGGGCGGAAGCCGCCAGGGGCGTTACTAGCCAGCCCGAAATAACCTGCGCTGACGCCTGTCGTAACGTCGAGAGGTATGCCACTCAGCACAGTAACAATCCCATTGAGTTGCCAATTTCCCAAGACCTGACTCGCCAAAGAGCCCCATCGTTTGAAATCGGGCAACGCATAAACCGCGTTGGAAACGAGCATATGCCTGCGGTCGAGGTCGGAATCACCCTTGTCCAGATTAAAGTTGAAGGGGTCGGTGGTGGCACTGGTGAACGACGTTAGTGGAACGTTTGAAGTTGCCCGTGACAAGGTATAGGCAACCTGATAGGACAGGCGGTCTGCAAAGCGGCGGTTGAGCCAAACCTGTATTGCCTTATAATCCGAGATACCGTTCGATTGGCTCATTGTAATGCCCCCAAGATTTGGGAAGATGCGATTACTATTTGCAATGGCCTGCGCGTTCGGATCATGCGTGATGAAGGCCTTGACCACAGCAGCCCTTCTGTCCGGCGGGACCTCGTTAAAGTTCACCCCGCGCCGCCATATGTGCGTACCATGGTTTCCGATGTAGGAAACTTCGGCTACCGTGTTTTTCATGATTTCACGCGAGACGGTTATGTTCCACTGCCAGCTCTCGGGTGGTCTGAAGTTCTCGTCCACAGCGTTAAATGCAGTGCTATTACTGACACCCGCCACAGCATCCTTGAGGCCGGGGTTGATTGTGTCAAGACTACGGAAGGTCGGATCGTCACTCAGCTTCGCGCTACCGTCGCCTCCCCAATTGGAATTGACTACTTGCGTCCAGGGAGGATTGCCAGAGAGGCGCAGGACATCTTCAATCACGTTCGAACGGCTCATGAAGCGACCGATTCCCAGCCGCACCGCGGTCTTGCCATCGCCGTTGATGTCCCACGCAATGCCGAAGCGTGGCTGGAACCCTTTGTTATATGCTTTCCAAAGAGAGCGGCCGAATCCAGCCTCGCCAGGTTTCACCAAACCACTGAGTGGATGTACGCCGTCATACAATCGCGGAATGTAGTTACTGATGCGATCGTTGGCTGAGTAAGCCGGTGAATATCTGGACCAGCGCAGCCCCAACGTGGCCGTAACTCGCGAGTTCAGTTTGTAAGTATCGTTGCCATAGAATTCAAAGTCATGCCAGCGCCCCAGTGAAGCCTCGTCATGGTCGATTTCGGTATAGCATCCAAGCGGCAAGTCCTTAAATAGCAGTTCGGCGATTGCATTTCCCGTATGGGTGTTCGTGCCACAGAACTGAGCGATGCCGTTCGCGCCCTGGGCCAGTTCGTTCTTGATGTTATGACTCGCCAGCCCGCCGAACTTGAGATCGTGCGAACCGGATACCTTGGAGAAGTCATCCTTCCAGATGAAAAGATCTTCGTGATTTTCCCAGGGCGCCTGGTGCCAAAGAGCAGGATATCCATCCGCGCCCCAGAAGGTGGGCAGTCCCACGCCGGGTGCCTTCGGAAAGACCGTCGGAAACTTCGAGGCGATCTCGTTATTCAGCGCCTCGCCCGTTTCGCTGGTGGTTATGAAAATGTTGTTGCCGGCGCGCGAGAATTGGAACTCGTTAACCGAAGTTGAGCTCAAGGTGGTTGCCAGCTTGACGGCAAAACTGTGGCTCGGCTGATCCCAGTCCGAAGTCAGGGTCGGAAATGGGGAGTCGCCCCAGAAGTTGCCTGCCGCATTACCGTGAGTCCACGTCTCATTAGTGTATTTGACAAGCAGATTCATTTTGCTTGTGATGTTTACGTCGCCGCGAATACTGTCCTGGCGAGTGTCGACCGGCTCCAACAGAGACGAAACCCAGTTTGTTGGACCACTCGTATTGGGCAGCGGATACACCTGTAATATTGCCAGACCCGCGGGGCTGAGATTGGCCTGAGGAATTTTGTTACCCGGAAAATTTGTGCAAGTGGAACGGATAAAATTTCCATCGGCGTCTTTACTGCACGTGAAGGGTACGAAGGGCAGCGGATCCGTCAATGGGCCGCTGAAATCTCCAACCTTCTCGGCGGCGGTCGGAACCTTACCCGAAAGCACCACTCCGCGGCGCTCGCGACGCCACTCCTCAGTCCAGAAAAAGAAGGCCCTGTTCTTCTTGATTGGCCCACTGAAGTTAAAACCATAGTTGTTGTACTTCAACTCGGACTTCGGTTGGCCGGCTCTTTTAAGGAAGAAATCATTAGCATTGAGACTGTCGTTGCGAAGAAATTCAAAGGCCGCGCCGTGAAACTGGTTGCTGCCGCCCTTGGTGATCAGATTGATTACAGCTCCCTGCGCCTGGCCGTACTCGGCGCTGAAACTGTTGCGCTCCACGCGGAACTCCTGAATGGAGTCGATAGATGGAAAGATTAGCAGCGTCGCGTTTGAGCCCACGTCCATATTGTTGACACCATCAACGGTCCACATATTGGCGTTTGATTGGTTGCCGTTGACAGACATATCTACGTGGGAATCAAGGCCGGTGCCGCCGGTGCCAAACGCGCCCCCCGCGCCAGCTTGGGTAACCGGTGAAACGCCGGGCACCATCAAAGCCAGTTGCGCGTAGTTGCGGCCATTAAGGGGAAGCTCCGTCACTTGCTTTTCTGTGATCAGGCTGCTTATTTCACCGCTACGAGTTTCCACTGGTGCGGCATCGCTCGAGACGGTGACGGTCTCACTCACCTGGCCCACCTGCAGATCCAGGTTGACTACTTTGTTTTCTGACACGTGCAGCTCAACCGCTTCAGCGACGGTCTTCTTGAAGCCGCTTGGAGCGGTGCTAATCGTGTAACGCCCCGCAGGCATACTAGGAGCTATATAGAATCCGTTGTCGTCGGAATTCACCGTGCGCGAAAATCCCGTTCCCTCCTGCTGAATGGTGACCCCGGCATTGGGAACAGCAGCGCCCTTAGGATCTCGGACAGTTCCGCTGATAGTTCCAACCGTGGTCGTCTGGGCATTGACACTGATAAAGAACGCGCCGATCAAGACCAAGACCATTTGCAAGCCAAGCTTCTTCAGCATACGAGCCTCCTCGGATTTAGCGCCCGCAACGTGGGGAAACGTCGTTGCGCGCGAACGTGGCGGAAAGTCAAAGCGCTGAACTCGATTTATTGCTTACGAAACCCCGGAGAACTCCAGGGTAATCAATGACGCCTATGTGCTTCTTGCTTTAGAAAACCGCGCCCGATCCCCGACTTATTAGAGCACCAGCTTGTTAGAGCACCAGCTTGTTCTTTAGAACGTTGAAAAGACTTGACCCAAGCAAGGAAATATTTAATTGCGAATCAAAAACGCAAACCATATTCCTTTGATTCGTCACAAAGCTAAGCTCGCATGGCGTAAATGGTTACAAGACGACCGTTCGGAACCGAAACCTAGCCGCGATCCAGATTTCCAAATTAATCTCCAAATTGCTGGAAAGAGCCCGCCTGGAACGTTCACCAAATTGCTTGATTAGGAGTTTGTTGCACTTCCGAGCAAAAGCATTTACTCCTAATAGGAAAGGTTGTCAAGAACTTTTTTGCAAAGAGGAAATCAAAAGCGGAATCCCAACAATTCGCGCCGGGTCCTTTGTTGTGCAGGTAAACGAAGTGCAGCGACGCCTCGTTTCTAAGCAACTGAAGCAGAGGCAAACTTACTAGCCAACACCAGACTGAGAGCGCCCATCAGCGTTGGCTGTGATCCTAAGGTTGAATGCATGATCGGGGTTGAAGGGAATCCACGGCAGATGCTGGAGTCCACCGATGCCTTAAGATCCTCAACAATCACCGGCCAGGCGCGAGAAATTGGACCAGCAACTATCACCGCCTCGGGAGCCAGGCCTTGAATCAAATTCGCAATGCCTATCCCGAGGTAACGCGCCGTCTCTTTTAATGCAGCCCGCGCGTTTCGTTCGCCTCTCAACGCCAGCTCCATCAGTTTTGCAAAGTTGACATCGTTGTTGCCATTAGAACGTAACAACTTTTGATAACGCCCCAGCGCTGCTCGCTCGGATGCAAATGCTTCCCAGCATTCCGTACTGCCTACGGCGCAAGGTACCGGCGCTCCGGTGCCAATGGTCATGTGACCAAATTCCCCTGCTGTTCCACCCTCGCCGCGGTACACTTGCCCATCAAAGACAATGCCAGTACCTACGCCTTCTTCAACCAAAACCAGAATAAAATCGCGAACTTCGCGGATTTCCGGCCGGCCAAACCATAGCTCAGCAAGCGCCGCAGCATTAGCATCATTGTCAATGCTTACCGGAAGCAAGGTGGCCTGCGTCAGCGTTTGGGCTATGGGTTCGTTGCGCCAGCTGAAATGCGGCACGTATAAATTTCCAGTTTCCGGATCAACCACTCCGGGCAAGCTAATGCCAATGCCTTCGATAGTGCCGTTGCTTTTTCCAACAAAACGTTGCGCGCACTGAACAATCTTCGTCAACGTCGAGTGCACATCATGGTCGGTAGGAAATTCTTCCTGTTCCAGCACTCTCCCGGCAAGATCGCTGCTGGCCATCACCGTCTTGACTGTGCCCAAATCGACGCCGATTGCGACCGCATCAGCGGTGCGCAAGGAGAGCAAACTGGGCGGCCGGCCGCCGGTGGATTCACCGCTGACCTCTTCTATCAAGCCATCTATGCGAAGTTCATCGACAATTAGGGAGATGGTTGAGCGCTGCAGTGCAGTTTCGCGGGCGATTGCCGCGCGGGAGATCGGTCCCAATTCGCGAACGTAATTGAGTACAATCTGCCGGTTTATGTCGCGGATCGTATTTGAGCGCGCCGCACTAGCTTTCTTAAGATCTATTCGTCGCAACAAGGCCCTCCAACTGATGAAACCCTAACCCATGTTTGATTGGTCTGAGGTACGCAATTGCAAATACTTTTGTCGAGACTGCTATTAAGTATTACAACCAGGCCCGGCAGTCAACTCATTTCGACCCAATGAGAGACAAAAACTTTCATATCGATATCGGCGCCTGGCTCACTGAACCGAGTGATGGGGGAGACTAACGACGATTGCAAGTCAGGCCGACCAGGCTCCAACCGGAATCGTTTTTGTACCGGTCCGAGCACTACAAAATGAGTCTCAGTGAAGAATGTATTTGGTTTGTGCGCAGTACGACACAAGCCTATACTAGCCTGACTCGATCAAAGATTCTGGAGAAGCTTATGGAGGTGCAGCGAAGCAAAGCGGGCATTCGCTTCTGGGGTGTGGTGCTGCTTTCATTTGGCTGGTCGCTCGCTTTCTCGGCGCCCATAGCCGGCCAGCGCGCGGGCGACCCGGCTAAGGCACAAATGCAAGAGATGACCCGGCGTGAGTTGCAGTTGAAACACGTTGGTGAAGAGGGGCAGCGGCCCAATGATCCGAGACGCGCTCAAGCGCTGATGAACCAAGTGGCCGAAGACTTCGATCGAATATTGACCCTTCACAACCAGATAGTGCGCACTATTGCTGCCGACGAGTCTCTCAATTATGAGTTCATTTCCGAGGCGATGGGTGAGATCAGGAGACGATCTGCTCGCTTGCAATCTTCATTGAAGCTGGCGAGACCTGAGCATGCCGCCGAGAATCGAGCACCGGCGTCCGCTTTCAACGTTACGGAAACGAAAGATGTATTGATCCTACTCTGCAAACAGATCGAGAGCTTTGTAAAGAATCCGATTATCGCAACTCCAGGCACAGTCAACGCGCGGGAATTAGAGAGGGCGCGCAAGGACCTGGACAGCGTGGTGGAACTTAGCAGCAACATCAAAAAACTCGCGGACAAACAGAAACCCTAAGGCAGACAGGATTCCTCATCGATCGCGAGGTCAGCGAAACTCTGACTGGAAGATTCGGATTCGAGGAGCTAAAGGCGTCGCGCTTTGCTCCCAACGTCAAGCGGCGACGGTTCCGGCAAATTTGCTGGTCAAAACCAGGCTCAAAGCTCCCATTAATGTCGGGTCTCCATTTAAGGTAGAGGGAAGTATCCGCGCGGAAGGCACCCCCCGGCGAACACTGCGCTCTATTTTTTCGGTGAGAGCTTTCTCGATCAACGACCAGACTCGAGTGATCGCACCACCCACTATCACAGCTTCCGGGCTAAAGCCGACGACAAGGTTCGAGATGCCGATGGCAAGATAACGAGCCGTCTCTGTAAGGGCGGTCTTTGCTTCCTGTTCTCCCGCCAGGGCTCGGTCAATCAGAGTCGCAAAATCTGGCGCGCTGCTCGCTCCGCTTAACCTCTGGTAGCGCGCGGTCGCAGCGCGCTCAGAAGCGAAGGCCTCCCAACAGTCGTCGTTTCCGCATGAGCAGAGAACCGGTGCATTGCTGCCCACGATCATGTGACCAAATTCCCCTGCCGCTCCGCGTACTCCGCGATAGACCTGGCCGTCAAAAATGATTCCCGTTCCCACTCCATCGGCAACCAGCACGAAGATGAAGTCGCGCGCATCCCTGACTTCGGGTCGCCCAAACCACAATTCGGCGAGGGCAACTGCATTGGCATCGTTGTCAATGGTAACCGGCAAGCCGGTCGAATGAGAGATCGTCTCGGCGATCGGCAAGTCACGCCACTTGAAATACGGAACGAAGATCACATTACCAGTCGCGGGAGTAACGAGCCCCGGAATACTTACGCCGACCCCTTCGATTGAACCCTGTTCAGAAAACTTGCGAATGATTTCGATGATCTGTTTTAACGTGCGTTCGGGGGCGGGATCAGTGGGGAAGGCTTCTCGTTGCACAACAACTCCGGCCAGATCACTACTTGCGATAGTCGTATAGGTAGGTGTGATGTTGACGCCAATGGCGATAGCGCCAACCGTTCGCAATCGCAATAACGTCGGTCGACGGCCGCCCGTAGATTTACCTTCACCGATCTCCTCGACCAGACCCTCGCCGGTCAGCGCCTCAACAATTTCGGAGATAGTCGACCGTTGCAAAGCCGTCTCGCGGGCGATTGTGGCTCGTGAGATTGGCTCCCTTTCGCGAACGTAATTCAGCACTATCTGCCGATTAATATCGCGAATGGTATGCGGATTGGCGGCTTGAACCGTTCTCAGATCGATTCGTCGCACTCGCTTTTGCCCCTATCCTAATTGCATCCTGAGGCCCATATAAGAATAAACTGCGTTTTTGCTCTCAAGAAAGGTAAGCACGGATTAATATTATAAAAGCGCGCCTTAAGTCAACGATTTGTCAGTTCCACGTAATGGGTCAGGTTGATAAATAAGTGGCGCAGGCCATCCAGAACCGAGCGCGGTAGCGGGTGGGTGGTCCCTCGGGATTTTCAATTTGCAGGTAAGGTCTTTGACCTCCGATGCGCGGCAAGTCTCCGACTTGCCGGCGACCTTTCTAAAATTCTTTAAGGTCTCCGACCTTTGGAGACTCCGGTCAAAGACCGGAAAACTGGGATACGTCTTCGGTAAGTCGGAGACTTACCGCGCATCGGAGATCAAAGACTTGTCGCCGCTTTACCTGACCCTTCCTGAGCAAAGTTCGGTGCGCGGTCCGATCTATCCCCGGGAGACCACCCGCTACCGCGAGCAAGCAAGGTGGTACTAAACCTCATGACACGGCAACGCGGAGTTATTACACAGTTTCGGTAGCGCCGGATACTAGACTCAATTCACCGTAATGATAATACGAGGATTGGCTGAATTAGACGTGCCACCCGCTTATGCGGACGCTGCAACCCGGCAAGTGTTTGAAGTTGACTTTAGCATGCGGCGCTACCGCGCACGGTTCTCCAAAGGAATCCGTCCCGACGCCAGACCGGCCCACTCCGCAGTTTCACAATCGCTAACTGGCCACAATGGCGGACACCGCAGCGAAGTTTCTGTCT
>JBKOZZ010000157.1:0-22141 GCA_046726155.1 Acidobacteriota bacterium | reverse complement strand
GTCAAGAACGTAACTGCCGGGGCTAACCCCATGTCTTTACAACGCGGGATTCAAATCGCCACGGAGGCGGTGGTGGCGGAGCTTCAGCGTGTGTCGAAAAAAGTCAAAAACAAGGAAGACTTGATGAATGTTGCCAGCGTGTCGGCAAACAACGATAGGGAGATTGGCGAGCTAATCTCCGAGGCTATGGAGAAAGTCGGCAAAGATGGCGTAGTGACAGTCGAAGAGGCAAAGGGACTGCAAACCGAACTGGAAATCGTAGAAGGTATGCAGTTTGACCGTGGATATTTGTCGCCTTATTTCGTCACTAACGCCGACCGTATGGAATGTGTGCTCGAGGAGCCGCTAATTCTGTTACATGAGAAAAAGATCGCCGCCATGCGCGACCTGCTTCCAATTCTTGAACAGGCAGCCGGCGGTGGTCGCCCGCTGTTGATCGTTGCTGAAGATATCGAAGGCGACGCACTGGCGACATTGGTGGTCAACAAGTTGCGCGGCACGATAAAGGTCTGCGCTGTTAAGGCGCCAGCTTTCGGCGATCGTCGTAAAGCTATTCTTGAGGACCTGGCGGTGTTAACCGGCGCTCGCGTTATAACCGAGGACCTCGGCATCAAACTCGAAAACGTTCAGCTATCCGATCTGGGGAAGGCGAAGCGCGTGATTGTCGACAAAGACGCGACAACTATCGTTGAGGGTGGCGGCGACCCCAAAGCCATTCAGGGACGAGTAGCCACCATTAGGAAACAGATTGAAGAGACGACTTCGGATTACGATCGTGAGAAGTTGCAGGAGCGGCTCGCTAAACTTGCCGGGGGCGTTGCGGTCGTGAAAGTCGGAGCGGCAACAGAAACGGCGATGAAGGAGATTAAGACCCGGGTCGAAGACGCACTCAACGCTACCAGGGCCGCGGCGCAGGAAGGCACGGTGGTGGGCGGCGGCGTAGCGCTGCTGCGCGCGGGGCAGGTACTGGATAAACTTTCAGACGATGATCCTGACACCCTTACCGGCATTAAGATTGTGAGACGCGCGCTCGAGGAGCCCCTGCGGCGAATCGCTGAAAATGCGGGATTCGACGGCGCGGTAATTGTTGGTAAAGTTGAAGAGCTGAAAGGCGCTAAAGGATTCAACGCGGCCACCGACCAATACGAGGATCTGGCGGCCGCCGGTATCCTCGATCCTACCAAGGTCGTGCGTACGGCGCTTCAAAATGCTTCGTCCATCGCCGGTCTGTTGCTGACAACTGACGCGGCGGTTACCGATGCTCCGGAACCAAAGAAAGGAACTCCAGCAATGCCGGGCGGCGGTGAAGATTACGACTACTAGTCTCCTGCCTACGCGGGCCGTAGGTACGGGAACCGGCTCACGACAATTACAAAAAAACGCTGGGTCTTTCGTCCGTTTGGGAACATTTGCTTGAATTGGCCGAAAATTTGCAGGAGTAAAATCCGCCGAATTCTTATTGCATCGAAACGCAACGGCGCATATGCTCAGGACATCTAACCACGGAGGTTAGTTCGATTTTTGAAACTGGCACAAGTTAAGAGAACGGTTTAGCTGTCATGAAATAGTGCACGGTCGTTGGCAAAGGAAGTTAGCAGGTTGAAAACAATGGTTGATCTGGGATCTTATAAAGACAAATTTGGAGAGAGCGGACAGCGCATCCTCGAACACGCGCTGAGCGAGTCTCGCCAGCGTGATCAGAATTTCGTGTCGGTCGAGCATATCCTGCAGGCCCTCATGCATGAGGAGCCGGATATGTTCAACTCGACCATGCGCGAGCTTTCCCTCGATCCGATTGTTGTCAAAATCGCCATCGACAAGCGCCTGGATACCAGCCGCCAACAGCACGTTGGCAAAGGTTTCCGTATTTCTCCCGACACTACCGATCTCTTCAAGCGCGCGATGGAACGCGCACGTGCGCAGGGCCGCAAGACGATCGAAGCGACTGATATTTTTTCGGCCCTTACAAATTACGACAGTCTCTTTGTTGAGGTGTTGAAGAACATGGGAGCAAATCCGGACGCGGTAGCTGAAAACGTCCAGACGCAGGTGCAGAAACGCGAGCGCGAAGAGGAACAGTATCGAAAGAAGTTTGAGCTGCCTCCTTATCTTAAGCACTTCGGTGTTTCTCTTAACCGGCTGGCGCGTGCGGATAAGATCGCGCCGACGATCGGCAGGGAAAAAGAGATTCAGCAGATGGTTGAGATTCTTTGCCACCGCGAGCGTGCAAATTCCCCAATGCTGGTTGGTGAGCCCGGCGTGGGCAAGACAGCGGTCGTCGAAGGTCTGGCGCGTTTGATCGAAATGGAACCGGACAAAGTTCCGGCGCGTTTGCGCGGTGCGCACCTGGTGCAACTGCAAATGGGCGGCATTGTAGCGGGCACGATGTTGCGCGGCATGTTTGAAGAAAGAATCAAGGGCATCATCGACGAGGTAAAAGAACGCGAAAATCTGATTCTCTTCATTGACGAGGCACATACGATCATGGGCGCCGGCGCAGCGCTGGGCACATCTTCCGACGCGGCGAATATGTTCAAGTCGGCCCTGGCGCGTGGTGACATGCGCATCATCGGGGCCACCACGCTAGCGGAGTACAAGGAATATATCGGGGAGGATGAGGCTCTGGCGCGGAGGTTTCGTCTAGTGAAAGTCGTGGAACCTTCAATCAGCGAAACGCGGGAAATCCTTTTGGGCCTACGCTCACGGCTGGAGCGAAACTATTCGGTGAAGATTTCCGATGAGGCCATCAATATCGCTCTGGAGATGGCGCCCAAGTACATCCGCAATCTTCATCTTCCCGACAAAGCAATCGGCTGGCTTGACACCGCCGCGGTCAAAGTGGAAATCAATGAGCCGCAGACTATGGTCGTCAAGCCGGAACACGTCATCGACGTAATCTCCCAGGAGTCGCGAATACCGCGAGATATGATCTTTCGCGACACGAGCGATCGGTTTTCGATGACGGAAGTGATGCTTTCGCAGCGAGTGATCGGCCAGAAGGCGGCTATCAAATCTATCGCGCAAAGATTGCGGCTAAACAAAGGGCCGCTGAAAGAGTCGCATTACAAGCCTGACGGCGTACTGCTGTTTCTCGGCCCGACTGGTGTTGGCAAGACTGAGCTGGCAAAAGCTGTTGCCGAATTCATGTTTGGCGACGAAGAGAAGATGGTGCGCATCGATATGTCTGAGTACAGCGATGGCACGGTCAGCATCGAGAAGCTGATTGGCATGCCCCGGGGCATCGTGGGTTCGGAGCGCGGTGGGATTTTGACGGAACAACTGCGCGAGAATCCCTACACAGTTTTGTTGTTGGACGAGGTAGAGAAGGCGTCGCCTTATTTGATGAACCTCTTCCTGCAGGCCTTCGACGAGGGCTGGTTGACGGATGGACGCGGCAAGAAGGTCTATCTGTCCGATGCCATCGTGATCATGACCTCGAACCTGGGGTCAGAGAGTTTCAAGAAATTTGAAAAGCCCCTCGGGTTTGGCACCAAGACGGCGCAGGACTTTCGCATCGTCAAGAATGAAGTAATGAAAGCGGCGGAGACGCGTTTCTCGCCGGAGTTCCGCAATCGTATTGACGAGATCATTGTCTTCGCTCCGTTAACGATGGATGAAGTGCGCAAGATCGCTGAACTCTACCTCAACAAGCTGCAGCGCCAAATGCAGCGACAGGGCAAAGAAGTCAGTGTGACGGATGAAGCGCTCAACTTTTTGACCGAGCAGGGGTTCAACACCAAATATGGGGCGCGATTCCTGAAGCGACACATCGACGAGAAAGTTAAGCTTCCTATAACGGCCATGTGGAAGGCAGCTACGAATTTCGTGGTTGATGTTGAGGATGGCGAGACCGTCGTGAAGCCGGTCGCGGGCACTAACGCCAGTTTGAACTAATCCCCTTAACTCGTTTCATTGTTCATAGGCGGGACCGGAAGTTTCGCGCAACAAAAACAAGGGCTTCAACGGCGTTAATTGAAGCCCTTTTCTTTTCCAGGCCAGACGCGATGTTGTCCGCCGAGTCGATGGCAAGTTTTAAGATAATGATTTCGAGAAGACTACCGCTGTTTCTATTGCTGTTGGTCGGCTGTCTTTTTTCAATTTCGCTCGCGGCGCAAACAACGCCCACGGCGTCGCCGCCTACCCCACCGCAGCAAAAGGCGGAAGCCATCGTAGCTCGTGGTATTGAGGTGCTGGGCGGCAACTCGTATTTGAATGTCAAAACGGTGGTTGGTCGCGGCTTCTTCACCTCTTTCAAGGATGGCGTATCGCAAATCCCGGCGCGATTTCTCGACTACATCGCGTATCCCGACAGGGAGCGCACCGAATTCACGGGCGACGGAATTCGCGTAATCCAGACAAACACGCGCGAAACCGGTTGGCTCTTCGACGGCGCAACTAAGACCTTGAGCGACATGAAAGCGCCGCAGATAGAAGACTTCAAACGAAGCATGCGTACGAGCGTGGAAAACGTGCTTCGTGGTTGGTGGAAAAAGGAGAACGCAACACTAAGTTATGTGGGCCGGCGTGAGGCAGGCCTTGCGCGGCGCAATGAGACGGTGCGGCTAACTTATCCGGACGGTTTTTGGATCGAATATGAATTCGCGGCCAAAGAAGGTCTACCGGCGAAAGTGATCTACAGGACGACCAAAAAGAAGCCAGACACAGACGAGACTGAAGAAATTACGGAAGAGGATCATCTGGCGAAACCGATCACGATAGCGGGCATCACGGCGCCATGGGTGATCGACCACTTCATCAATGGTATCCAAACAAGCCGTATTGTTTATGAGTCCATCGAATACAATACTCCCCTGGCCGACACGCTCTTCGCCAAGCCGGCAAACATCAAAAGCCTGAAGTAGGTCCAATTGATTTGTAGAGATCACATGGGAAGCAGCGGGGGCGAGCCCACCTCCCAGACCGCGAGGTTATTGCAGTTGAGTCTTCTGATTATTGAATGAAAGGCTTTCCGTGCAGATTAATTGAGCTCTTAAGAAAGCCTCACAGGTTGGGAAGGCGGGCTTGCCCGGGCTGGTTCGCGGAATGAAATCAACGGGCGTCTTATTACTATTAATTGTCTCCTTGCTTTGCGGCACACTTGCGCCGACCGTTCCCGCGCAAACGCGGACCGATCAGGATGACGACGTGATAAGGGTTGAGACTGATCTGACTAACCTGTTTTTTACGGCCACCAATAAACAAAAAGCCTTCGTTACCACCCTCCGGGAAGAAGACCTGCGCGTCACAGAAGATGGCGTAACCCAAAAAATTCTTACGTTTCAGCGCGAAACAGACCGTCCGCTTTCTATCGCTTTCCTGATTGATGTGAGCGCTTCCGAGGAACGCATGTTGCCGCAGGAGAAGGCGGCTGCGCGCGCGTTCATCGAAACGGTCATTCAATCAAGCAAGGATCAGGCGGCAATTATTCCTTTCACGGGTTCAGCCTTCCTCGAACAAGGTTTGACTCGCGACGTTTTTAGTATCTACCGCGCACTTGAGCGGGTGGAAGTAGCGATGCCGGCGTATCTCGGCTCGGGCCGGCCCATTAGCGGTATCGCTTCCGGGCCCGGTATGAAAGCAACGCCGCCTGAAGGCTCGACGGCAATCTGGGACGCCATCGCTCTGACAGCCAGCGAAGTGCTGGCGCGGGCTTCGGATCCGAGGATGGCTGGGTCAGATAATCAAGCGCACCAGAGTCCGCGGAGAGTTAACCCTCAGCCTACTGCAGGGGTGGTTCCAAATCAAAGGCGCCGCGCGATCATCTTGCTCACTGATGGTTTCGACAGCACCAGCCGTTTGCTCCGAAGCGAAGCGATAAATCGCGCGCTCGAAGCAGAGACGGTCATTTACGCCATCGGTATCGGCGACAGCAAATATGAAGGGGTTAATCGCGATGCGATTAATGGGGTAGCAGCAGGTACTGGTGGTCGCGCATTTTTTCCGAAGCATGAAACTGACTTGAAGAACGCCTTCGCCGAAATCGAGCAGGAACTTCGTTCACAATATCTGGTCGCTTACTCGTCTACCAACAAGAACCGCGACGGCGCCTACCGCCAGATGCACATCGACATAACCAATCCGGAGTTGCAAAAGGAACAACTCAAGCTCCGCCACCGGCCCGGCTACTTCGCGAAGCCTTTGCTTACGCAGGGTCGTTAGCATAGCGAACGGTTGGGGGTCAAACAATCCTACATCGTGGGTCCATGAATACGGAACCGGGAGCAGGAGCGACCGGGTCATGAGGCAGGCCTATGCTATCGGATTAATCATTCGACCCACCTTAAGTAAGAACAATCACACTCAGCGTCAACTCCTTGGAGTGCGCCGGCCTGGCGGCGTTTTGGTCTGATGTGAGGTGTCGAAACTTTTGTGGTTGAAGGGTTAGTTAACGAAGCGGCGCGGGGCCGTCGTTTGCGGGTGATGCATGTGTCTGGATTTTTTTACTCTCTTTTTCTTTACACGGTGGGAACGTTCAGGAGTTATTGCGGCGCCAGTTGAGGAGGTAGCTGTCGGCGAAGCGCTCACAGAAGACGTCGTCACAGGCGCGGCACTTTGCCGATAAGCATCGGCGTCTGCCTGCGCGATTGCTGTTTCGAGTCGGCTATGACTGGTGGCCAACAAATCGAGTTGGGTCTGCACTCCGTTACGCTCAATCTCTAATTGTCGGCGTCGTTGCTCACGTAAATCTTCCGGATGGGTACTACCCACTCCAGCTAAAGCATGTTCGATGTTTTCCGGCTTGAGCTTCTCGTCCAGCGTCTGCAGACGCGTTTGCAACTCTGATTGTTTGGCTTCCACTTCAGCGAGTTGCGCCCGAAGACTGGCGGCTTTTTCCTGAGCGCTGTTTTGAGCCTGAGAGGCGGCAGTAGCCGAAGCAGGAGGAACCGCTCCCTCACTCAAAATCAACATCACCGAGAGAACAAACAAAATCGGATATCGCATGACGTTATCTTACCGTTTGCTTCAACGTGTTTGAGCGGTAGTAACGAAAATGCAACAGAAAGAATAGTGGCGTGTGCAAAAAGACAACTAACGGGTCTTCCTGGCGCGGGTGAGTTTAGTTTCGGGGACGCGCTTTTTCTCTTCAACTCGATCGCTAAGCAACGACAAAGGGTTCATGGCGCCATCCCGCTCGTAAACACCGAAATGAAGATGCGGAGGTGTGCCGGCAGCATTGCCGGTGGTGCCGACGTAGCCCAGGAGCGTCTCCGTTGTTACATGGTCGCCCTCGGCGAGATGGGGTGCGTAGGCATCGAGGTGCGCGTAATAATAAACCCTGCCGCCGGCGCCGATCACTGAAACAGTCTGACCGCCCAGGCTATTCTCACCGATATTCACAACGTAGCCTTCGGTAGCTGATAGCACGGGAGTGCCGCGTGGCGCGAAGATGTCCTGTCCCTCGTGCAGGCGACCACCATCTCGCGGCGCATGCCAGGTGTTGGCTACCTGCTTCGTCGAAACGTCCTTCACTGGCATGGCCAATTTCTTGTCGGGGTCCTCTGTGTAGAGCTGTGCGACATGGACAAAAAGCAGAACCCTATCAGCGAACTTTCCGGCGACCCTTTCAGCGGCGGCAGAGACACCGGTAACACTGCTGAGAATGAGGAATGTGAGCAGTACGAGGGCAGCGAGGGTCAACTTTTTCATCGCGAGTTTAGGATGCGACAACGCGGTCCATCGTTGCGCATGTGTTGTCGGGGCCAGAACTTTGAGGGCCGGATCCGCGCGCTCCTGCGAAGTTTGGTGGGAAAGTGCCATTTCATAGGTACAAACGAGATATCAAGGGCCCGAGTTCCCGTTTTGTGGGAGCTCCAACGAGACTATGCTAATCAGAACCGAAAGGCGACCAGGTTTGATTTGATATTGTTAGCAAGCTTTGAATCCACGGCGACTGTATGATCTGACAATTTTTCCAGGAAATCATCTTGAGGCTTTGAAGGGCAATAGGAGGGGTCAGCACAGTATCCGAGTCAACGATCAATATCGCATCTGTTTTATTTGGCGCGATGGCGACGCCTTTGATGTTGAGATAGTTGATTACCACTAGGAGCTAGTCATGTCTAAGAAAAACGAACGAATGTTATCGATTCATCCTGGGGAAGTTCTTAGAGAAGACCTCATGAAGCCGTTGGGACTTACGGTAAGCGGCCTGGCGCGCGAATTGAAAATACCTGTGAATAGGTTGAGAGAGATCGTCAATCGTCGACGCGCCATCAATGCCGATGCCGCGCTGCGTTTGTCGCGCTACTTTGGCAGCACACCCGAGTTCTGGATCAATCTTCAGACTGCGTACGATCTTCGCGTCACTGTTCATTCCTCTGCTAGTCGCATAGAACGCGAGGTGCGTCCGCGCAGAGCGGCGTAAGTGTTCTCAGTCTCCGCAATTCCTTCGTCGCAAAGCGATCCACGGCAGAAAGATTTGATTGAAGGAGCACCTCTATGCGAATTAGCCAAATCACTAGGCGAGACATAGCAGACGCTATCATGGCAGAAGGAGTTATTTGGAATGGACGACCTGAGGAGTCAGAGTTCCTCGCTCGTATTTTTGATCTTAACTCACTCCCTTCCACCGACGGTCGTTTCAAGAATGCAGCAGGTGATATCTGTCAACATCGGGTTAACAATCCAGAGGACTGGAGTGATGACTGGATTGAGCAACCTCGCTACCATCACACAAGGTATAGCAGAGCTGAGAAATCAGTACGGTACCGTTCACGGTAAATCTTCTAAAGCGAAGGGACTTACGTCTCGGCATGCAAAACTTGCTGTGGGGTCGGCATCGACACTTGCTGTTTTTTTGTCTGAAACTCATCAAGCTAAGAAATGAAAAGTTAGTTTGACCGAAAGATTCCAGTGGGTTCTCCACTACCGCTCAAGCGCGGCGCGGTCCCAGCCCGCGAGATTTGCGCCGGCCTCATAAGTAGTTTGGCAGAAATCCATGAGCGTCTTTTCTGGGAAGTCCGCAGTCCGCACGTCGTCGTAGAATAGGAAAAACTCCTTCATCTCTGAACTGTAAAAAGTCTTCACGGGCAGAATCTTTCCCTGACTTACGACATCAGGCAAACCCGGCGGCTCCGGGGCTGTGTAGGAATAAAATGCTGCTTCCATATCTTTGTTGCCCGGCCAGAAGCCGTGACTGATAACTTCATGCGAATAAGCTTCACGTGTGATCAGGTCGGCACCTTCGCGTTCCGGCGCCGGCCTGCCTGAAAACCGCGTGACGGCCATGTCGAAACTTCCCCAAAAGAAATGCACCGGACTGACTTTGCCGATAAAACGCGCCCGAAAATCCTTTAGCACCTCATCTATCTTAACCAGCGCGCGCCAGAAGCGATTGGCATATTCGGCATCGTAAGAAGCGTGAAGCTTGTCTTTTTCGAAGCGAATGGGATCGGGAACCTCGACCGGCATCGTCCAAATCTTTATCTGGATCCCCAACTCCGAGAGCGCGGCCATAACCTCCGCATAGAAGTCGGCAACTGACTGTGGCCGCAGGGCCAGCGTTCTTGTGGCACCGTCGCTGCATTCGATTCTCAACTTATGGTCGATAAAATCAAACTCCATTTCGAAGTAACGTTCGCGAAAGGGCATAGCGGAAGTCGTAAGGCCGCGGGCCGTAACATAGAGCGGCACGTTCCACCAATGGTTCACCAGCGGAGTTTGGTGGAGTCGAATCTTGCCGACGACCTGAGTCCACATGTGCAGGGTGGCGCACGTGTCTTGCCATTCCGAGAATTTCAATTCAGGCCAGGAATCGTTCATAAACGGTGGCCACAGCATACCGCAAACAGCAATCGGCCAACAGTCGGCAAGTGTTAGAGTACGTAGTGGGTCAGTCTGATGTCCGATAAGCTTTTTTAGCTTGTCGCTGAGTCACAACAAACTAAAGGAAGCCCTGATTAAGTGCTCAACTCCAAGGAGTTGACTTCTACTTGATCAGAGGTTCCTAAAGTTTATCGGACACTTCTAACGAAACTGACCCACTACGTAGAGTTCTGTAAATGAAAAGATTACCTGCAATGAAGGATCGACTGCCGCTATTATTTTTGCTTTGCGTCTCTTTGTTCGCTTCCATTCTTTTTCCGTATGGTGATTGCGCGATAACAACTGCTGGTTCTGGTATTGATACCGCGAGCGCCTTCGCCGAAGAAGAAACCTACATCCGCATAAACCAAGCTGGCTACTTGCCCGGCGATGCGAAAATCGCACACTCGCAATCGCGCGTCTCATTGCCGGAGACGTTCAACATAATCGATCGGGCAACTGGTCGCGTGGCGTTCGCCGGCCCGGCAAAGAGGATTGCCGGCCATTGGGGTGAGTTTGACAAGCATGCGGAACTAAACTTTTCCACGTTGACTAAGCCGGGAACTTATTTCATTAGCCTGGCCGGCCGCAGTTCTCCCCCGTTTCAAATCAGCACGCAAGCCTACGCTGAATTGCCGGAGCAGTTGCTGGAATTCATGCGGCAACAGCGTTGCGGTTACAACCCATGGATCGATGCCGTCTGCCACCCGTTTGACGGGCGAACGGTCTATGGCCCAATGCCGGCCGGGAGTTATCTGAATGCTTCGGGCGGCTGGCATGACGCAGGCGATCAGTTGAAATACTTGTTGACGAGTAGTAACGCTACTGCCCAGATGCTGTTGGCGTACCTTCTGGCATCCAAACCCTCACCACGCAAAGGTGCCAGGCCATTCACATCCTTCACAGACAAGTTTAATCAGCTCGGGCAGCCGGGCGCGAATGGTATTGCTGACGTTTTAGACGAAGCACGCTGGGGACTCGAATGGATGCTCAAACTCCATCCGGCGGCCGATCAGCTTTATCATCAGGTCGCTGACGACCGGGATCACAAGGGATTCCGACTGCCGCAGAGCGAAACCGTCGATTATGGTTGGGGCAGCGGCAGTTATCGTCCTGTATATTTTGCCGATGGGACTCCGCAGGGACTGCGAGAGTTTAAAAGTCAGTCCAACGGCATTGCTAACTTGGCCGGACGATACGCGGCAGCAATGGCCCTGGGCTACCAGATCTGGAAAGACGATCCCCAACTCGGCTCGTATGCAGCGAAGCTTCTGACAGCGGGCAAGGAGGTCTATGCGCTAGGCAAGGCGAAAGAAGGAGTACAACAGGGAAACTCCTATAGCGCTCCTTACCGTTACGAAGAGACCACGTGGGTCGACGATATGGAATGGGGCGCAGCCGAGTTGCTGCGCGCCACTGGAGACGCGCGCTACCTCCGCGACGCCAGACGCTACGCAATGCTGGCGGCTGGTGAGTCGTGGATGGGCCGCGAACAGACCGCGCATTATCAATACTATCCATTCATGAATGTCGGCCACTTTCGGCTCTACGACCTGGTCGACAATAGCTTCAAAAGAAACCTGGCCAAGTATTATCGCGAAGGTCTTGCGCTCTGCCTACGCGCGAGCGACAAGAATCCCTATCGGGTTGGTGTGCCATTCATCTGGTGCTCGAATAATCTGGTTGTCGCGTTGGTCACGCAGGCGTTGCTCTACGAGAGGATGACCGGCGATCGCCAGTTTAATGAGTTCGCCAGCGGGCAACGCGACTGGCTGCTCGGCCGGAATCCCTGGGGCGTTTCCATGTTCACCGAGATTCCTGCCGATGGCACCTTCCCGCGTGACGTCCACCTCTTTTCTAATGCGCTCTTGAAGCGTCCGGTTCGCGGTGGTCTGGTGGACGGACCGGTTTACCGCCGAATATTTCAGACGCTAAGAGGGGTAGACATCACCCAGCCGGATCCGCTCGCGGCTTTTCAGGACGAGCAGGCCGTCTATCACGATGACATCAAAGACTACTCCACTAACGAGCCGACGATGGATGGAACCGCAGCCGCCATTCTCATGTGGGTACTGCAAAAGTAAACAACCAGGAACTGCTGACTGCTGACAGGGCTTTCATCCAATCTTCATTTTAGCGGCTCTTGTCCTGATGAAGGCGAGGTTCAACTGCGGCAGCGAATTGAAGGTGGCAGCCTTTGTGCAAAACTCTTTCGCTTTTCCCATATCGCCTTTACCCTGATAAGCCTGACACAAACGATAAAGGTCGTAAGGGTTTTGCTGGTTAGCTTGTTGGAGTTCGGCTACGGCGTTGTCAAAATCCTTCGCCTCCAGGGCAATCATTCCGATGAGCTCATGAGCTTGTTTTGTCTGGAACGGATTCTTCAAGGTTTCTGTGCCCTTCCGGAATGCTTCAGCTTCCGTCTTCGCGGTTGCCAGATCTTTCTTCGCGAGCGCAACGCGGGTCAGATTGTAATGGTGAAACAAGCTCGCATTGTCTTTGATCTCCTGGGACAGGTTCGAGTCCTGCGTCATCTTCAGGCCGCGTTCGAAAAGTGCTTTGGCCTCGTCAGGCTTTCCCATTTCCAGCATGATGTTTCCTTTGAGTTGCAGGTCGCCTGTCATCGCCGGCAGATCATTAGTCTTCTCTCCGAGCGCATACTGCTTGTCTACTTCCGCAAGCGCCTGATCCATTTTGCCGCTATCGAGATCGACAACAGTCAAAGCAAACAACGCGGTGCGACGTTCAGCGTCGCTCCTGGCCTTGTCTGTAATCTTTTGTAGTTCGGCCGCGGCTTGGTCAGGCTTGCCCTGATACATCAACGCCGCTGCAATACCCTGATGGGAATTGATAAAGTTTGAATCGATCGCCAGCGCTTTCTGATACTGGGTGATCGACTCGTCAAACCGGCCCATCTTCAACAACAACTCAGCGTAGGAGTCGTATGGGTTTGGATCGTTGGGAATAAGCTCGATGTATTTCTTGAACGCTTGCTCGGCGTTTGCGTAGTCGGCATTCTGGCGATAGGCATAGCCGAGAATGTTGAAGGCGGTCGAGTAGGTCGGAGCTAATTCAGTTGCTTTCTTGTAGTGCTCAATTGCGCGAGGAAAGTCCTGCTGGCCGAAGTAGTAGCCGCCCATGTTGAAATGGGCGCGTTCGTCATTTGGATAAGCGGCAACCAGTTGGTCCAGATATTCTTTCTGTTTCGCCGCATTGCCGTTTGCGCCAGCCTCGTTACCAAGAATAAGCAGCTTCTCGCCATTGGAAGCTTTGTCGGCAAGACTGACAGCCTTCTTAAGATGGTCAAAAAACTCTTTTCCCGTGGGGCTCACCTGAGCGCGGTTCAACTCCGCCAGCGCGAAACCCGGGTCAAGCGAGATCGCCTTGTCGAAATGCTGAATTGAATCCTGGATGAGCAGCTTCTCAGAGAGGTCGCGACCTTGCAGAAACTCCTGCCGCGCCGCTTCGGACGCAGTCGTAACCGGAATCTTCCCGCTGTCGCTGCTTGCAGTGTTTGGATTGTTAGTGGCGACCGGCGCCTTGCCCTCTTCCATGTTTGCACAGCCACTCAGCGCCATAGCGGTGGCAAAAATTATCGCCAGCAAAAGAATCAGGGATTTATTGCGGTGCATAGTGTTTCTCCTTCAGATGGGTAGGTGAAAACTGGATCGGAAGCCTCTCCGGCGTCGGCGATCTGGGGAGATCGAATCAGAAAAAGTAAACGCTGCTGAGTAGAAAAAGGGCGAGCAGACTCGAGATCAAATAGAGCTCGGGGCGCTACCTCAACAAAGCGATTGGTTACTTAAAAGCGATTATGAATGAGGGAGGATACTTAAGAGAAATAACGCGGTCAAGAAATTTGTCAGTCTGCACCAGCGCTTCCATTGCCTCGGTTTAATTCCACATTCTCGGAATCGCTTTGCTTAAAGCTGGACCACAAAAACATCAGGCGGCGTCGCGAGTTAGACACCGGCAGAGCCGCGGATTAACGCGAGTTTACGCGGATGGAGATTTGGGATTTCTTCCGATTCGCGTTTTTCCGCGTTCATCCGCGGCTGCTTTTTGAAAAGAGTTACAATGTTATTTTGCCGGTGAAATCGTCGATCAGTTGAGTGTAGCATCCGGAACCGCTCCCGGTTCTGCAACGTCAGTTGAGCAGGGTGTGATGGATCTTTACTGCGGGCAGGCAGCGCCGTTTTTCGCCCACTCCTGAAACCGGCGCGCGAATTCATCATGGTCCATGGGCGGTAGAGTGCGCCCCTCGCCTGGATTCCAACCCCAGAGGACAAGTTTGTCGGCTGTCACGTGCTCAACGATCTGCGCGACGGTCTTCCCGTTGTTCTGCTTCGGATCTTTTATCTGGCTGCAGATCTGACCCGGTGTGCGACCTTCCCAGATCATCGGCGTGTCGGCGGGCGGCAGGTGCCAGTTGGGCGCACCCGGTGGCATGTTAAGGCCAGCAACGTTCTGTTGCTGATGGCACGTTTCGCACTTCTGACCATACAAGCCTTTGCCATCAATTCCGCGCCGCACATTCTGTGTGTGAACGTGGCTGTCGTCCCCTTGGCGCGGAAAATCGCCAGTTGCATGACAATTGAGACAGCGCGGATGTTTGAGTACAGGGACGATTGAGATGAAGAGCTCGCCTGCGCGCGTATCGTTGCGCTGGACTACGATAACTCGCGAAAAGATTGGTTGGGCAAGGACACCGAGCGCGATCAGAAAAAGAACCGGCGTCAGGAGTCTTAGTTGGTTGCTCTTCATTGCTTCAATCTAGTTCCGTAAACAGGAGCCGGGGCAAGCCCGCCTTCCTGACCCAGAGCTTTATTAGCTTGAAGGTCCCGCTCAAGCGTGAAAGCCTTTCAACCCAAAGGGTAATGGCTCAACTTAAACAACCTCTTAGGTTAGGAAGGCGGGCTCGCCCCCGCTGGTTATGACCTCTCAACCTGGTTGAGGCACAGATTTATGCACCTGATCGTCGCTATGCAACAATGCGAATCGGCAATTTCCTCACGCGCTTGCCTGTGGCTGCGAAGATTGCATTCGCTACGGCTGGCGCCACTGGCGGCACGCCCGGTTCGCCTACGCCAGTCGGATTCTCCGCGCTCGGCACGATGTAAACCTCGATCTCGGGCGACTCATTGATACGCAGCATTTCGTAATCATGAAAGTTTCGCTGCAGGACGCGTCCCCGGTCGAGTGTGATTTCACCTTTCAATGCCGCGCCGAGGCCGAAAATTATCCCGCCTTCCATCTGAGCTTTCACTGTGTCTGGGTTTACCACGCGTCCACAATCAACCGCACAAACCACGCGATCTACGCGCACCTTGCCATCCTTAGCTACAGACACTTCCGCCACCTGCGCTACATAACTCGAAAACGAAAAGTGGGTGGCGATTCCGCGACCGTGACCTTTCGGCAACGGCTTACCCCAATTCCCTTTTTGCGCCACGAGTTCAAGCACAGCACGCATCCGCGGCTGATCCTTCAACAAGTCGCGCCGCAGTTCATATGGATCCCTGCCGCCCGCATGTGCCAGCTCGTCAAAAAACGCTTCCACCGCGAACCCGTTATGCGAGTGGCCCACCGAACGCCACCACTGTACCGGCACACCAATCTTCGGCGTGTGCAGATCGACCTGCAGATTCGGAATTCCATAAAGAAGATCCGCAGCTCCTTCAACCGATGTTTCATCAATTCCGTTTTTGATGATAAACGGTTCGAATGCCGTCCCGGCGATGATCGATTGCCCAACGATGGTGTGGGTCCACGCAACCGGATTACCGCCGGCATCGACGCCGCCTACCATGCGGTCGTACCACATTGGCCGGTACCAACCGCCGCGAATATCATCTTCGCGCGTCCAGACAACTTTCACCGGAACCTTCGCCGCCTTCGCGACCTGCACGGCTTCGATAATGAAGTCGGAGACAGGGTTTGCACGGCGGCCGAAACCGCCTCCGAGCAGCGTGGTATGAATCTGTACTTGTTCAGGTTTAAGCCCTGCCATCGCCGCGGCAGCCATACGATCGACACTTTGAAACTGCGTACCGGTCCAAATCTCGCAACGATCAGCGCGCAGGTCGACCACGCAATTCAGCGGCTCCATCATGGCGTGGGCCAGATAGGGCACCTCGTATTCCGCCGTGATTGTTTTAGCAGCTCCGGCCAGAGACTTGGCCGGATCACCTACTTTGCGTGCAACCAGTCCTGGAGTTTTTGCCAGCGTCGCATACTGCTCGCGCATGCTTGTAGTTGAGAGGTTTGCATTCGGACCATCGTCCCATTTGATCTCGAGCCTGTCTCTACCGAGTTTTGCCGGCCAAAAACCCGTCGCAATCACCGCCACACCGGAGGGCACCTGCAACACGTCCTTGACTCCGGTTACCGCTTTTGCTTTTTCAGCGTTAACGCTAACTACCTTGCCACCAAACACCGGGGCTCTGGCTACAACCGCCGTCATCATGCCGGGGACCTGAACGTCGAGCCCGAATTGGGCACTGCCGTTAACTTTGGCAGGGGTGTCGAGCCGTCGCGTGGGCTTGCCGATCAGTTTGAAATCTTTTGGATTCTTCAGTGGCACATCTTTGGGCGGCGTCAGTGTCGCAGCCGCATTGGCGAGTGAACCATAAGACGCTCGCCGGCCGCTTGATATCTGGATCACGAAACCATTCTCTGCGCGTAGATTCCCAACCGGGATTTTCCAACTTTCGGCCGCTGCGGCGATCAGCATCGTCCGCGCAGTTGCCCCGGCTTTACGGAATCGTTCCCACTCAGAAGCAGTGCTCATGCTGCCACCCGTCATCTGAATGCCGAGGACAGGATGAGCATAGGCTTGATCGACCGGGGCTGATTCGACTTTGATCTTGCTCCAGTCGGCTTCGAGTTCTTCCGCGATAAGCATGGGCAGAGATGTGTAAACACCCTGGCCCATTTCGGATTTGTTAACGATTACGGTGACACTGTCATCCGTGCCGATGCGAATGAAGGCATTAGGAGCAAATGTTGCTGAGTCTTTTCCTGACTTAGGGTTGTCGAACGTTTTGGCGGACAAGCCGGCATGAGCCAGCTGCGGTAGATACAGGCTGATTAGCAAGCCGCCACCAACTGCGGCTCCCGTCTTGAGAAAATCGCGCCGCTTCAATGCGCTCGCGCTCATGTCGTTTTATCTCCCTGAGCTTTGATCTCAGCAGCGCGATGAATAGCCCGGCGAATTCGCGGGTAGGTGCCGCAGCGGCAAATGTTCCCTGACATTCCTTCGTCAATGTCGGTATCGGTGGGGGCAGAGTTTTCAGCCAGCAAGATTGCTGCGCTCATGATCTGTCCAGACTGGCAATAGCCACATTGCGGCACATCGATTTCCATCCAGGCCTTTTGCAATGGATGACTAAGGTCCGGCGAGAGTCCTTCAATAGTTGTGATCTCTTTACCGGCGGTGTCAGCGACACGCTTTACACACGAACGGATCGCTTCACCATCCAGGTGAACGGTGCAGGCGCCACACTGTGCCATGCCGCAGCCATACTTCGTTCCGGTCAGACCGAGGGTTTCGCGCAACACCCAAAGCAGCGGTGTGGTCGGGTCTACATCGGCGTTGAGTTGTTTGCCGTTGACTTTGAGAGTGATCACGACACGTACTCCTCTCCCAGCCGTATTCATTTTTTCTGAAGTTACTGCTTTGGGTTTAATTTTAAAGCCAGAACTGCAAACAGTAAATAGTTGAACCTGAGTTCTCACACGCTCTCGGCAGCGAGCGGACGCACTGCGCTGAGGTTTTACTCAGAACCGTTGCAGGTATTCGCCGGAAGTGATGAAGGCTTTGACCATTTCAGCGTTCACAAAATTGCCGTTGAATTGATTCAACTTAGTGAGCCAAAAGTCATAACCGGTATAGTCCGTATCCGGGGTATCGTTCGGGTTGCGCCTCAAATAACCGAGGTACTGCATCAACACAAAAGCCCGATTTCTTTCCGCGTCAAAGAGATCTGGGTCTTCCGCGACAGCTCTTAAGACTTGTGCACGCGTCTTCACGTTCGTTGAGAGGTCAGTTACTAACTGATCGTGCTGCGCTGGCGACAAGACACCCCCCGCGTTTTTGTTCAAAGCATCGACGAACTCGGCGGCTGTCATTGACACCGGAAAGGCAGTGGTAAACCGCGGGCGCTGAACAAACTGGTCCATAAAGACGCGCTTGTTGTTCTCCAGCACTTCTTCCGCGCCGGGCTGCCCAATTATTACTCCCTGACCAAGCTGTTGCGTGTCCGGCAGAAATTCGTTGAATCTGACTACCGGCACGGTCAGCTGATGTGTTCCACCGATGGTGGAGATTCCCATCCCGTCGCCGTACGCGGATTTGTAAACGCGTTCGACCAGATAGCCGGTCTCCTGGAATTCAATGGACAGGAAGAAGGCGGCGGACCCGTTGATGCGCTTTACCTCAATGCAGGGCTGGTCGATGACACATGAAGTAATCTGATCTATCCAGAACGAGAGCCCAGTCGGGTCAGGTTGGCGGTTGAGGAAGTCGCTGTAGTGTTGCCGCACAAAGAATTCCGCGTCGTCAATTGGACGGTTGGAACTGTTACGTGGGCTTGGCGGGCGAACACTGAAGTCGTCTGCGTTGTTATCGCTATCAATAAATCCGCCATTTTTTCTCAGCGCGGCCGTCGTATTGTTTATCGTCGCCGTGGGACCGGTGCCTTCAAAGCAATTTGCGGTGCTGCCGTAGCCTACGAAATCAACAATCTCGGGATTCGGCAATGGACAAGTGGTGCCTAATAAGCTTGTACCGGGTGTGGTGAGGAAAACTTTGCCTGAAGGTGAAAGATTGAGATCGGGAATCGGAGGAGAACCTGGTGGCGGGTCAAAATGAAAAGGCGCAGTCAAATCCGGGTTAGGTAACGGCGCGCCGTTGGTGCTATCTGGGCCAAATCGAATTAACAAGTAACGATGTGGCCCGATGCCAATGCCGCGAGAACTTACGAAGGATATTGCCTGATTAAATGTTCCGGTAGCAGTAGCGATGTAGATAGGCCATCCACTGATGTTGACCACGCTGTTGGTTCTATTAAACAGTTCGAGGTAGTTATTTTGAAAAGTTGAGCCGGGATTTCCGCCACTGCCGTAAATCTGGCTGAACACGATATCGCCGGCAGCAACTGCCTGCGTGGGCGCCTGAGCAGAGCTCGATTCGGATGTGATCGCAGTCGTGTTAGCGACCGTTGCGACCACCCTGCTGGAGATGTTGGGTCCCTGGGAAGTGGTGACAACTATCTGAACGTCGCCACTAGGGTTTGGGCTATCTTGAGTTAGTAGGTTCAGCCGAGAACCGACGCTTCGCCTATAGTTGGCGGCTGGACGCGTCGCTTGATGCAGTTGTGCTGCACCACTCCGCCTCTCAAACAAACTAATAAGGGCTACCAGAACGAGTAACAGCAAAGACGCAAAAACAGCGCTTTTCCTAAGGAGTCGGGGCATTTCGATATTCCTTCCTGCTTGTGAAGCTACGACTACTGGGAGCGAGCGAGTATACAATTGCAATCCGGATTCCAACTTGTTGAGGCAATGTAAAGCCTTCCGGATGTTTACTGAAGCCTCGAACATTCAAAAGGCATCAGTGCCAGAATGCCCTAGATAGCCAGGCCACCGTCGACTTGAATGACCTGGCCGGTGATGTAGCGCGCGTCGTCGGAAAGCAGAAAACAGGCGATGCGGGCCACTTCATCCGCCTCAGCAAAACGGCCCAGCGGAATTTGCTCGATGATTTTCGCACGGTAACTCTCGTCGAGGGCCTGCGCCATGTCAGTCGCCACCATGCCAAGCGCCAGCGCATTGACCGTAACCTTTCTACTTGCAACTTCCTTGGCCAGCGCTTTCGTGAGTCCAACCATTCCAGCCTTCGATGCCGAGTAGTTTGACTGTCCCGCCATCCCTACTTCACCGCTGATGGAAGAAATGTTGAGTATCGATCCGCCTTCTTCCTGACGCAGCATCGTCCGGAGCGCTGCCTTTGCAAAGTTCCACGCGCCTTTCAGGTTTGTATCCATCACGTCGTCCCAGTCGGATTCCTTCATGCGGAGGATTAGATTGTCGCGGGTGATGCCGGCGTTGTTGACAAGAAAATCGATGCGACCAAAAGCGTCTTTGACTTGTTTGACCATCTCCGCGGCTGCTTCGGTGTTAGCCACATCGCATTGACCCGCAATGGCCCGGACGCCAAGCCCTTCAATTTCCTTTGTCAGCGAATCGGCCGCCTCGGCGCTCCGAGCGTAGTTGAACGCGACGTCCGCGCCATGGCGAGCAAGTTCGAGTGCAATGGAGCGACCGATACCGCGGGTAGCGCCCGTGACGATAGCCGCACGTCCGGAGAATTGTTTTTGATCAGGCATGTTATTCCGGTGATTAAGCTACAGACTCGCAGATTTAGCATTCACTATGAAAGGCTCCAGGTCAGGAAGGTGGGCTCGCCCCCGCCTGGATTGAACGGCATTCAACGCGCGGGGGTAAACCACCCTTCCCAACCATGAGACATTCATTCTTGAGTGATGGCTCGGTGTCTTTATAGTTCATAATTTCAGCGACTGTAAATACTCCCTAAATTCAGTAGCAAGTTCCTCATGCTTCAGCCCCAATTCGACTGTAGCGATTAGAAAACCGAGCTTGTCTCCGGCATCGTAACGCTTTCCTTTAAAGCGCAGGGCATAAAAGGGCCGCTGCTTCAGAAGCGAACGCATGGCGTCTGTAATTTGAATCTCGCCGATGGCGCCGGGGCGTGTTTTCTCAAGTTCGTCGAAGATGTCAGGTGTCAGCACATACCGTCCGATGATTGCCAGATCGGAAGGGGCCTCGGAAAACGAAGGCTTCTCAACCATGTCCTTGATTTTAAAGACGCCATCTTCCACTTCTTCGCCATCGATGACGCCGAAACGCGAAATCGCCTCGCCCGAGACTTGCATTGTGCCGAGCACAGGAGCGTTGTATTTTTCGTAGACATCGAGCAGTTGCTTCAGCGCCGGCGTTTCAGAATCAATGACATCGTCGCTTAGCATCACGGTAAACGGTTCGTCTCCGACGAAGTCACGCGCTTGCAGTACTGCGTGGCCCAAACCCAGCGCTTCTCGTTGCCGCACGTAGCTGACCCGCGCCATTTCCGAAATCGCGCGCATCGCTTTGAGCTCGGCTTCCTTACCGCGCTCTTCCAAAAGTTTTTCCAGCTCAAACGAAACGTCGAAGTGATCTTCGATCGCAGTTTTTCCGCGGCCGGTGACGATCACTATGGATTCAATTCCGGAAGCGACTGCCTCCTCGACCACGTATTGAATCAAAGGCTTGTCGACCAGCGGCAACATCTCTTTGGGCGACGCCTTGGTTGCCGGCAGAAAACGAGTTCCCAGACCGGCGGCAGGAAAAACTGCTTTGCGAACTTTTTGCGACATTAGATTACCGATCTCGGATTACCAGTGCCGGCAAACGCATCTGCGGCGAATGTCTTAAATTCGCCATCTGTGCAATCTTCGTGTCCTCTGTACTGCAAAGTCAGTCTTGTTTTTGCTGACAAAGTTTTTCTCACCAAGTCCGTCGTCCCGGAGGGACCTAATGTTTATAGAACGCAAGCTTGAAAAGATGCTCCCGCTCCGGCGGAGCGGAATGTAATCGCCGCAGAAACATTGCGCTCCGCTGGAGCGCGAGTTGGAGGTTTAGCGACTGCCTATAAACATTCGGCTCCTCTGGAGCCCGGACATCGTTTGGTGCGGCTCGCCGCGCTGCGCTTCTATGGTGATTAAGTCCCCGACAAAAACTCATCACAGGGACAAAGAGAGCACAGAGCTAACACAGAGAAATCGAATTTAAGACCCAATCCATCTGCGAGCTAACTGGCGTTCCACCATCGTTTGACGGTACATTCTCATCTTTCAAACGGCCGTCTCTCTTACCACATTTTGCGGGAATAGAACAAATGCTTGATCTCAACTACGTGCGGGAAAATCTTGAGAAGGTGCGGGCTGCGCTTCAGACGCGCGGGGTTGCGCCTGAAGTGCTGGATAGCTTTGCCGAAGCCGACAGTGAACGCCGGCGAATTATTGCCGAGTCAGATCAACTCAACGCTACCCGAAACGCCGCCAGTCGCGAAATCGGCGCTCTGATGAAGGAGGGTAAACGAAAAGAAGCGGAAAAACGGCGCAAGGATGTGAACGAGTTAAAGGAACGCATCGCGGAGTTGGACCAGTTGCGCGAGCAGGCAGAGACTCGCATGCGTGATCTGCTCACCTCGCTTCCCAATCTTCCTGCTGAAGGTGTGCCCTCCGGTAAAGGCGAGGCCGAAAACATAGAGATGCGG
>JBKOZZ010000156.1:0-9900 GCA_046726155.1 Acidobacteriota bacterium | reverse complement strand
CCTTTGGGATTTCCTGCACCGGCGCCAAGCCCGAACCGTTACCAACAACAATTACCGCGAGACAGCCCAGCGCCAAAATCACAATCAATATTTTTTTCATAAACCTACCTCAAATGGAAATTTTAGGAAGCAGTGCCATGGAACCAGCAGGGGAGGGCAAGGGATTTTAATTAGCGATCTGAAACGTGTCAATGTAAATGGAAGTTGAAAGGCACTCCGGCAAGTCGGAGACTTGCCGCGCATCGGCGGTTAGAGACGTGCCGATTTCCTATCTTGATCATGTGCCTCGGATCCTCATTCAACTCCGTGAATCCGCAGCTAATCTTCCTGCGGCCAATTCTCATCACAACGGCATTTTGAAACTAGCCGACGTGTGGCAGCGGCGGCAGTCTTTGAACGCCAAATCCCCGCCGAAGGAGCGTTTACCGTTGTGGCAGGTGAGACACGTCTGACCTCTTGTCGAGGGAAAGTGTTCGGTAGCAGCGGTCGAACTAACCTGTCGAGATTGCGGTGCGCCGGCAGTTAGCAGATGGCAATCGGCGCAGGCTAGCCGTTGCCCGGGGCCGTGTTTCGCGTGACTAAATGCAAAGCGAAAAGCCCGCGCATTAGTGGCGGTCCGAAAATATGGTTTCTGATCGTGGCAGACTCCGCACGAAGCAATTTCTCGGCCTGATTGAGATTTGCTCGCCGGCGTGTGGCAGACATAACACTGGTTATGCGCCGCGATGCCTGTGGGAATCGCGAGCGCTGCCGCGCGGCCGCCCGAACGGCCGTGGCAGGAGGAGCATCCGTTCTGAGGCCGTGCGGAGCCGCTCATGTGTTGAGCGTGATCGAATTTAACGTTAAAGCTTTCGTTAAATCTCGTCGGAAAACTCTTTAGTGGCAGGTTTGAGCTACTGACGTCTGTATGGCAGATGACGCACATCGGCACATTGGGAGTAACAAACTGCGCGAGATGACAACCGGTGCATGCCTTATGTCCGGGAAAGCGCGGCGTCGCGGAATTATCGCTACGCTGGTGACATGAAGTGCATTGCAGCGAGGCGTGGCGCTGACTCGTGTGCTTGAAGTTTGAATAGTCGAGTTCGGGACCCTGCAGCGACGCGGCAAACAAGTCTCTATGCAGACTTAGTGTCCTCGTTCTATCTGTGTTGAGAGTAGCCAGGCCGCCCCTCACCACCGAGACACAGAGGACACTGAGGACGCACAGAGATATAACGAACCACCGGCGGTTGCGTTTTAGGACCGCGGGATTCTTAACGGCAATGCAACCTCCTTCGTTCACTTTATGTCCTTGCGTTTCATCGGCTCCCGACCGGCAATCAAATAGTGACTAGCTGGGGGATCACGCCGCCCAATATCTGACGTATGACAATAGCTACAAACGAACTCGCGGTTCCTATCGATTGCTTCCAGTTCCTTACTAACATCCAACCGCAGTCCATCCTTGTTATGACACTCGCTACAGGACGTGATAGGCACGTCTGGTTGTAAGCCGCGCAGCGTAGTCGCCTTAGTGATGTTGATGTGACAGGTGGTGCATTCCTGCACATGCTGTTCCCGCGCGTGCCGAAACTTCAGCGAGAACCGCTTCGGCACATCGGCCGCACTGTAAGGTTGGGAGCGTTTGTCGCTGAGCTTATGGCAACCGGCGCAGTTCTCGTTTGTCGGCTGCTGCGACTTCCAGTGGCAGTTGAAGCACGACGCATGGCTCGTTGGCGCGGCCTTAAAAGTTGCTGCATCGGGAACAAATGCGTCGGGCCAACCTGATGCTGGTGCCTGGGGAGCAGCAGTGCGCGGGCCATGACAGATTTCGCAGTTGTTGTAGTGCTTTGATTCAACAACCGCGGCGCGCGCGGAAAGAATGTTGTAACGCGAACTGTTAGTTTGCGATGTTGGGGTAGCGACAAATGTCGAGTGCGCCCAAGACCGTAAACTGTTGGCTTGTGACGTTTCGGCAGCGATGGATCGTGCCTGTGCCCCAACCCGCAAACTAACAGTTTGCGTTGCCGGCCTCGGCCGCCCCAGACGCGCGATCACGTCCTGATGCTTGTCGTGTGGAAACTCGATCAGGAACTGGCGAGTCGCGGCCGGATCGCGAAATGCGAAGCGCACGTCATCTCGCGGTGAGACTTTGGAGTGACAAATAGAACAAATAACCGGCTTCGCTCCTTTAAAAAACTGTGGACGATGACAACCAACACACGCGTCATGACCGGGATAATCAGCAACGTCGGGAAAGTCCCTCACTTTTTTCCAGTTGTCAGTGGGAACCTTGTGGCAGTTATTGCACGCTCCCTGATGTTTCCTGGTGGCGTGTGAGAATCTTGAATAATCGATCGCCGCGGGACGGGTTGTGGTCTGACGGTTCACAGGCGGTCTGCGCTTCTGTTTCTGGGCTGAAACGCCGGCACCGACGAAGCAGATCACGCCAAAAAAGAAAATACCTGGCAACAGGATGGCAATTGCCGCTTGGACAATGCGTCTCATTAGCTGCTAAGCAATCCCTTCTCTGTGAAACGAGATCCTGAGTTTCTGTTTTTTTGGCAGTTTCTGAGCATTCAGGCAGTGCCGGAGGGACGAAATGTTTATAGACCTCCAGGGCTATAAGTTTCACCGCTCCGGAGGAGCGGAATGTTTCTGATTCGACCTACTCCGCGATGGAAACATTGCGCTCCTCTGGAGCTTCAAACTCGGATTGGCTGCGAAGTCTATAAACATTCGGCTCCTCCGGAGCTAACAGGCCAATTTGGTTGCGGCTGAACGCCGCGGATGCATCCTCTGTGTTCTCGGTGTCGTGCCAGGCACATCTGGAAATAGTCCGAGGCTAACTAGTTTTCAATCCGGAAGTCGAAACTCGCGTCGTCACAAAGTCAGAACCGGGAGCAGTAGCGACCGGGTAGTGCCGACCAAAGAGAGTTTCATTTAGGAGTCGGCTCGCAAACAGGAAGCGGCTTTTCGATTGCCACGCACTTAACGTTCTTGTCTTTTCGATTCGATATTAGGAACGGTTTCTCAAACGCCCGGTCGTCCGGCTTCACCTGGACCTCGCAATTCCAGATTAGGCTGGTCGACTCGAGTTCGGACGGCAGCATATTTGAAAGTGTGTACGTGCCGGGCTCGAGACCAGTGAAGTAGGCGGTGCCGTTTCGATCAGTCATAACAGAAAGGACCTTCGCGCCGGAAACCGCTTCGGCCTGTTTGATTCTTAACTGCAAATCACTCTGGCGCGTCTTGTAGAAGCCGTCACGAAGTTTCTCTGAAAGATTAACCGTCAACCACTTACGCGCCAGCTCGCGATTCCCAAACTCCTTTTCGGCAATGGATACGGCGTTTACAAACTCAGGCACGGCGCCCGCCCCCTCGATGTCATCCTGCTGAATTTCGCGGCAGTAAACTGATTCGCAGTCATTTTCTTTCAACCATTTGATCAACGCCTCACTGGCGCCCACGCTGCGGTAATAACAGTCGCGCGAAATGATCGGCTGCCGCTCGAGCGTTTCGCCGACGCTCCTGGTTTGTTCGAGTGAACCCTTGATGAGAAAGAACCGTTTACGCGACAGTCCTCTTGTCGAATCGCCGACCTTCACTCTTACTCTTAAGCGGAGCACAGCGCGCGCGTCTTGAGCAGTGGACGGAGTTTGCGCGACACAAAAAAAAGCCAGCAAGCACGCGATCAGAATGAGATAAAGGGTGCGCATCATGGCGAAACTAAAGAGACAGATATTTCCTGTTCAATTGGGTCAAGAAAAACCTTCAAGACAGAGCCGCGCGGAGTCCGCATAGCGACCAGCTAAAGATTCGGGCTGCTGGGAAATTTCAGGAAGGGCAGCCGCACGCCGCGGACAAAGACCTGGTCAGAACGAATGGCCGGCGCAGGCGAATAACCATTGCCGCCTCCGGCGCTGATTAGGTCGTCCTGATCCACACCGTCGCCGCTGATTCCAACTGCTCCCACGAGCACGCCATTCTTGTAGAGCGGAACGCTGCCGGGAAAGATCTGAATACCGTTAGGCAGGCTTGGAATAGTGCTGCAGGGAACCATCGCGCCGCCGATGGCCGCCACCAGATTCGTTTTGATCAGATCCAATTGCAGGCCCACATTGAAGGGACTCCATTCGCTGAACGCTGTACTAAATGGGCCGGCATTCGTGTCGTTAATGCCGTCGGGGAAAAACGGGCGATGCAGAAAACCGCTGGCGCGGTCGGTAAAGGCCACTGATCCGTCCAGCTTCAGCCCGTCAGCTAAAGCGCGATCCGCGTAAGCAGAAAGCCCGGCGCCACGCAGTAGCGTTCCGGCCGTAGCGCTGGAGAAAAATGCTGCGGTCCGTGCTTTCTGGACTGACACGTCGAAACCAAAAACCGGCGCGTCAAGTTGGCGAAAAACGCCTAGTACAGTTCCGGCTGCGTCTACGACCGCGATCGATACGCGCGCATTGCTGCCAAGTGGTTGCCGAATCGCCGCGCGTGTGATGTTTGCCTGCTGAGCCGCATGCGCAATTATGGTTTGCACGTCGGCGTCAGTGAGTGCGTTTGGACCAGCCGGAGATGCGCCGGCCACAAACGGAAAGAAGCGCGTGTCGACTTCGCCAGCCACGCCACCGACGTTAGCAGGAACGAACGCCGAAGTTTGCGCACTGCGGATCGGAAACGCCCCGGGCACTACACCGGGCAGGCTACCAAAAGGAAGAGTGGCCGGAGCGGGCGGACTCGTGACGTTCGAATAAGGCAACCGTATGCCATCAACCAGGATATTGTCGCCGCGTATCAACGCGGGTGCTTCGAAACCGCGTACAGCGGAGGCGGCAATCAGTTCTTCCACCGGCTGATCGAAATCGGTGGGATTACGATCGACTGTGTAGATACCGTCCCCTTCGATTCCCACTCCGCCTGCTGCCACACCGTCTTTGTAGATAGGTAACCCACCGGGGTCGGCTGATAGTCCGAGCGGCAGCGCGGGCTTCTTGATGTCGGAGCAGGGAAGTGATGAAAACTGCACGCCATACAATGGACCACCGGAACGAAACTGGATGCCTGGCGGAAAGTGTTCCTGGATAATGAATCCTGCGGTGCGCGTCGTAAACGCATTACCGGTAGTGCTGAAAAGCGAAGCGGTACCGGCCTTGGAGATTGCGGCCAACGACGCCGGCACAACGGCGCCTTCAAGACCGCTTCCCGGAGTTCCGACACTGCGAATCGTCGTACTCGCAGGCGCGCCAGTCATCACAAATACCCCGAGAACATTGGCTTCGCGATCTGTGACCGAGACCGTGACCGCGCGATTCAGCGACACAGCAGCGGAGACTGCCTGGCTGATGATGGTTTGTACGTCGCCGGTAGTCAGGTTGCCGGCGGTCGCGCTGGGAGCATTGAGAATATGCGACCCCGGTGTCGGTACTGCCCCTTCATCATCCGGTAGACCTCCACCGATGTGGCCCATGGCAACTCGAACTCTATTGCTGGAAAGTCCACGATAGGTGATGCGCACCAGGACGTCGCCGAGCTCGCTCATGCCGTCGCTCAGCCGCACCACCAGTGACGTGGCCCATGGTTGATTGGGAACGCTGCCAACGTATTCGACTGGTAATTGGTAGATGCGGTGCGCGAAATCTTCAGCGGAAACGCTGACAGAATCTGGCGTGTCGCCAATCTGCAGGCTCAGGTTCATCGCAAACAACATGATTCGCGTCTGCCTGTCGGTGCCAAACTTCACCGACGCGCTCGTGGAAAAAGGTTCGCGTTGTTGCGTAACCGATTCAAAGGAAATCGCGCGGGTAGAGTCTTCGTGGCTGATCAGAACTGGGGCAACTGACTGCGCTGAGGCCTTCGGAAACTGGATTAAGGTCGCGCCAACGAAAAGTGTGGCCACGCAGGTTGCGAGTAACTTTTGGAAGCGGGAATGTGAACCTGAAACCATCGAAGATTCGTCGAATGATCTGCGAAAACCGGCGCACAATGTATCACAAAGCTAGGCTCACTGTAGATTCGTCCGAAACAGGTACTGGTGCACTTTAGATTCCCGCGATCAACGTTTTCACTGGGACCGCGGGCGTCTCGCCCGCCCCGCGTACGGCAGGCGCAAGCATCGGGAGTTAAAGTCAACGTACCTCGGAGCGGGCGGGACGCCCGCGGTCCCAGTGAAAACGTTGACGCTGGCGGAACCTCCCGGCTTTCAAAATGCAACATTACTCCAAAACAGTAACGCGGCAGTTTGAAAATCGACCTGGGACAAATTACTCCTTGCAACAGAAGCAACTTTATAAAAATCACAACGGTAGTGACCGCCAGGTACACATCAGCCAATTTCAATTTCGCTAAGGTAGAACAGTAGGGCCACAGCAATTTTCGTTGCCTCGCTGTCACTCGTATGTTACAAGGCAAACGCGCGTTCCCAGATTCTCTGACATGACAAAGTCTCTAATTCTGATTGGCTGTGCCGCCTTGCTAATACACGCGTTTGGTTTTGCGGTACTGGGCCAGGCGTCGGGAAGTGTCAAAGGTACGGTTCGCGCGACTTCAAGAGCGCCGGTTGCGGGTGTGGTAGTCATCGCAACAAATCAGGTTACCGGCAAGTGGAAACGAGCGCGCAGCAGCGTCGATGGAATGTATTCACTCCGGTTGAGTGCCGGCGCTTATCGCCTTAAAGTGGCGGCACCGCATGTGGCCAAATTTGATAAGGACAAAAACTATGGCGAGTTTGCCATAGCCCGAGGCGACGCGCTCGAGAATGTGATCGTCGAGGCCGGAAAAGAAACAAACGTAGACATTCCGGTCGACCGGCTAGAAGTAAAAGAGATCGCCGGAGCGCCCCACGACAAACCACTTGGCAACGCGGGCAGGGAAACAGTTTCATCAGCACCGCAAACTGAAGTGGATCGCAGGCAAGTTCGCGATCGCTGGCGCATAGGCTTTCCGGAATACGATCGCTACGGAGACCGGGCCGCGCGCGGTCGCGACATTCCGTTCAAGCACGGGCGTTGGTGGGACCCTTACAATCAGAGCGTGCTGAAAGGCGACTACCCAATTAAGGGCAACAAGCTTTTCATGATTCTTTCCGCGGTGAGCACCACGGGCGTCGAACAAAGACGCGCGCCAACTCCTTCCGGTGTCAGCAGCGACGAGCCCGGCAGCGCTGAGTTCTTTGGCCAGCCCGAACAGTTCGCCGCCAGCGAAACTCTGCAGCTCAGCTTTGAACTCTTCCACGGCGACTCAACATTCAAACCGCGCGATTGGGCGATTAAGATTTCACCAACGTTCAGTATTCCCAACTACCTGAATGCCCGCGAGAATGGGGTCGTAAATATTGACGTTAGACGCGGCGCCAACCGCACCGATACACATGTTTCGCTGGAAGAGGCATTTGGCGAAGTAAAACTGCGGGACGTGAACGAAAACTACGATTTCGCTTCTGTTCGCGCCGGTATCCAGCCATTTGTTTCCGACTTTCGTGGTTTTATTTTTTCCGACAACAATCTTGGCTTACGCTTTTTCGGCTCCGCCGACAACAATCGATTTCAATATAACGGCGCCTACTTCTCAATGCTGGAAAAGGACACCAACAGCGGTCTCAATCGGTTCGATACGCGGCATCAAAATGTCTACATCGCTAACCTCTTCCGCCAGGACTTCATCCGCAAGGGTTACACAATCCAGGGCAGCCTGCACTACAACGACGACCGGCGCAGCGTGAAGTATGACCGCAATGGTTTTCTGGTTCGTCCGGCTTTGATTGGTGATGTTCGGCCGCACGCGATCAAGGTGGGCTACCTGGGACTCAGCGGCGATGGCCACCTGGGCAAGCTTAATCTGACTAACGCTTACTATTTCGCGTTTGGCACCGACGATCGCAACCCGATCGCAGGCCGTAAAGTGAAGGTCAGATCAAACATGGCCGCAGTTGAGGCGTCTGTCGATCACGACTACTTGCGTTTCAAGGGCTCATTCTTCTGGTCGCAAGGCGACGCAAATCCAACGGATGATAAGGCAACTGGTTTTGACGCCATCTTCGACGATCCAAATTTCGTTGGCGGACAATTCTCTTACTGGAATCGTAATGGCATTCGGCTAACGCAGACAGGAGTTGGTTTGGTGCAACCCAACAGTGTGTTGCCGAGTTTGCGCAGCAGCAAGACGCAGGGCCAGGCGAATTTTGTCAATCCCGGCATCTTCATCTACAACGCCGGCGTCGATGTAGAACTTACCCAGCGAATCAAGACCGTTTTCAATGTTAACTATCTTCGCTTTCATCGTACGGAGCCGCTGGAGTATGTGCTCTTTCAAAATCACATTCGACACGACATCGGATTTGATTACAGTGTTGGTGTTGCCTACCGGCCGTTCTTGATAAATAACGTGACGGCGACTTTTGGCGCCGCGACGCTCCAGACAGGTCGGGGCTTTCGAGACATTTTCACTGACCGCTCTCGCAACTGTCCGCCGAACGTCGGAGATTTCTGTGAACCCGACGTGATCAGTCCACGCAAGCCGCTGTATTCGTTGTTTGCACAGCTGAAGCTGGTGTTTTGAGGACGCAAGATTTTAGGCATTTTGTTTGCGGATAGCTCGACAGTGTACCTCTTGGAAATTGAGTGTGGCTGAGATTAGGCTCACCACAGAGACACAGAGAACACAGAGGTTGCACAGAGAAAGACGATGTGGAGTCTATGAGTCTTCCCATCAATGAGTTGACGCGTGAAGTGATCGGAGCGGCGATAGAGGTTCACAGAAAGCTCGGACCGGGATTGCTCGAATCAGCTTACCGCAAGTGTTTGTGTCGGGAGTTACTGTTGAGAGGTATTCCCTATAAGAAGGAGCAACCTCTGCCACTGGAGTACAAAGGAATTCGCTTGGAGTGCGGATATCGAGTCGATATTCTCGTCGCCGGTATGGTAGTGGTCGAAACAAAATCGGTTGAGGCTCTCGCGCCCATTCATGATGCTCAGATCCTTACGTACCTGCGGCTAGGCGGCTGGCGCCTGGGATTGTTGATTAATTTTAATGTTGTGGTACTCAAAGATGGGATTCACAGAAAGATCATGGGATACGACAACTGATCTCTGTGCAACCTCCGTGCTCTCTGTGTCTCTGTGGTGGACGCCTCGCTGACTGTCAATTAATTAATGAGTAGACCGAGATTCGTGCCAACCCTAATTGTTGCGTTGTTCAGTGTGATGCTGGGCTTCGCCGCAGTATCTACCAAAAAGGAGAACGCACGACTTTTCCGAAACCAGGAGCAAGCCACTACAGCCCCGAAACTCGAAGGCTGTGTCACCTGCCACGGTCAGATCGAGCCGATGCACAAATACGGCACGACGGAAACGCTCGACAAACTGAATAACGGCAAGGATGCAGTTGGGCTTACCTGCACCGGCTGCCACGGCGGCAACCCCGTGCCACGCAAAACCAGCGACGATCCAAAGTCGATCCAGCAGATCAAGGACGCCGCACATGTCCGCGCGCGCTTTCCCGGCCAGTGGCAACGCGATGGAAAGTTTACCGGCGCGAATCCGGAACGTACCAACACTCTACTAGCTCGCGAGAGTTGGGAGTTTGTCCGCTTCATTAATCCGGGCGATTTGCGGGTTGCCGCGCAGACCTGCGGTGGCAGCGCCTGCCACGATGTAGAAGCAAAGAACGTTGCCCGCAGCATGATGACCCACGGCTCGATGTTGTGGGGCGCCGCGCTCTACAACAACGGCGGCTTTCCTTTAAAGGATGCACGATTTGGCGAGAGCTACAGCGAAGACGGCGCGCCGCAGAGTTTGATCCAAACACCGAAACCCACGCTTGAAGAGCGACGCACCAAGGGACTACTCCAGTTTCTTGAGCCCATCCCACGCTGGGAAATTTCGCAGCCCGGCAATGTGCTGCGCGTTTTCGAACGGGGAGGCAAGAGACGTC
>JBKOZZ010000155.1:0-19930 GCA_046726155.1 Acidobacteriota bacterium | reverse complement strand
GTCTTTCTCAAGCTCGATATTCTCGGCGCCTTGAAGCTCTCCTTACTGCCGGCAATAATCGGCATCCTGTTTACAGATCTGTTCGATTCAATTTCGACCTTCATTGGCGTTGCCCATGCAGCCGACCTGCTCGATGAACATGGCCATCCGAAGAACCTTAAGCAAGGTTTGATTGTTGATTCGTTTGCCACGCTCGGAGCCGGATTGGCCGGAACATCTTCCGGCACGGCTTACATTGAAAGCATTGCCGGCATCAACATGGGCGGGCGCAGCGGATTGACTTCTGTGTTTACAGCGCTTTGCTTCCTGCCCTGTTTCTTTCTCGCTCCGCTGGCGGGTATGGTTCCCGCTTACGCGACGGCATCAGTTCTGATACTTGTCGGCGCATCGATGTTTCGTAGCGTGGGTAAGATTTCGTTTTCCAAGATCGAGGAGGGCTTGCCCGCGTTCTTAACAATCATTCTAATCCCGCTGACCTTCTCAATCACGCAGGGAATACTTTGGGGCTTCATCTCGCATGTGGGGCTGTACTTGATCGTCGGCAGGCGACGAGACATTCACCCGGTCATGTACGCGCTGGCAGTAGTTTCCATTGGACTGTTGTTGTTGGAGCATGCGAAGTTCTAAGGGTGCCTTAAACGATCTATGGAAACTCTTGAACAGCGGATCAAGCGAGTGTTGCAAGACGAGGTTTCTGTTGTTGCGTACGATTCTGCCTGGTCGCGGATGTTTGAGGAGGAGAAGAAACATCTTCTGGGGTGTTTGCCCCAGGAACTAATTAGACGTATTGAGCACTTCGGGAGCACCGCAATTCCCGGTCTGGCAGCAAAACCAATTGTCGACATGCTAGTGGAGGTCGCTTCTTTGGAGGAAACAAAAACGCGAATCGCTCCGGTGCTGGAAGCTCAAGGGTACGATTACTTTTGGCGGGCAACGCATGGTGAAGATGGCCCGCCGTTTTATGCCTGGTTTATCAAGAGAAACTCTGCCGGGGTTCGTACCCATCATATCCACATGGTCGAGAGCGACTTTGAACACTGGGAAAGATTGCTCTTTCGGGATTACTTGATTGATCACCCGCAGACGGCCAAAGAATATGAAACTCTGAAATTAGCCTTGGCTCGCGACCATCCAAACGATCGAGTCGCTTACACGAAAGGCAAAGCAGAATTCGTTGTGAGGGTGACGCAGGTCGCAAAAGAGTATTACCGGAGTAAACGTTGAGCTACGTTTTGCATGAAGCGGACGGCTGAACCGAAACATACTGCATCCAGTCGATCATGGTGCTTCGTTTCAGCCGTCCGCTTCACAGACTTCGGTCTCGTCACAACGTCTTCCCAGCAATGGAAGTGCTGAGCTATTAGTAGTCGTCCGCTATTCGCGGACTGCAAACCCACTTTTTGTGCAAACCCGTCTTGCGGCTACGCCGCCGCACAGTGCGGTAAGGCTCCGCCTTACCGGGGACAGCTTTAATGATTAGGGAGGCTACGCCTCCGGATTCATGAGGCATAGCCTCATGAAAGAAATAATATCGCCCGCCGGAAAGGCACAGCCTTTCCGCACTGTGCGGCGGCAAAGCCGTAGGCGCAAATCGATCAGAAGGTGCAACCGTAAGTCTTCATCGACGTGCGTGCTGACTCAGCTGATTGCTTGCAGACCGCGACCAGTGATGCCCGCGTGTTGGGATCTGCAGCGAGTTTACGCCAGGAGGTGCGCCATTGCTCGATGCCTGACTTATATTGGGCTCGCGCTGCCTCAGGAACTTTGCCGGAGACACACGCTTCGTATGCGGCTATGAACTCGTCGCACTCAGGCACTCCGATTTTTTCTCCAGCGGTGGTGGCGGTGTTGGTTGGGGCTGTGCTGGTCGCAGCCTTGTTCGCGTTAGCTGTGGTGGTACTTTCGTTTGTCGGTGCTTCTGACTTGGAACAACCTACCAGCACGATAGTGCATAGGACGCAAAACAATAAAGAAATTTTCTGTAACATGTAGCGCTCCTGGAATTCAGCCAGTCTGTCTGGTCTGAATTATTGAAGGAATGGAAGAGCGGGGGAATAATACACGAGCCATCGCGATTGTGCAGTTTTATGCGGGCCATTTGCCTTCACTGGGTACCTGTTTAATTTCAGCCAAAGTATTCTCGGCTCGTGCGCGCTGACCTTTACCTCGCAACTGAACTGGTCTATTCTGTTAGTTAGTAATCTCAAAGCCAAAGGTCTTTTAGACTTGGTTAATAGCCATTACTCAGGTCGCTATTAACCTTCGCATCAACGGCCGAAAGGCACAGCTAAAAGGGAGGGACAAATGCCTTTTCACTTTTCAGCTTGTGTGCCAGGGCGCGCCTCATGCTCCAACTCCCGGATCTTCTGCACGCTTCTACTGGCACTCTTGCTCCAGTGCTTTCCCACGCACCTCCAGGGAGTTCACGCCCTGGCCCAGCGTGAACCTTTGAAATTCGATCCGCTTACCGCCGAGGAGCGCGAGTTGGCTATTCGCTTAGCCGAAACTGACCCGAGCGTCAAAAAACTGCGTGGGCAAGGGCGCCAAATTCTGATTTCGGTGGAGTTGGCAACCCCGAAAACAGGTGACCAGTATGACGATACTAGCCGTCACGCGGAAGTAGTTTACTACCGCTACGAAGACAATCAGGGCGTCCTAGCGTTGATTGATCTGAAGCAACGCACTGTGCAAGCAGCGGTGAACATTAATGGTGATTCAGTGCCGCTCGCTGCCGAAGAGGTCAACGAAGCTCTTAGGCTAGCGCTGCAAAACGGCGTAGTGATCAACCTGCTCGGTCCCAGCTACAAGCTATTTGGCATCGCCCCTCCGGAGGGAGAGCCGAAACAGGTCGAGGCATTGCGTGTGTATGCGAGTTCCCCTCGTGACCCGTGTTATCGGCATCGTTGTGTCTCGCTCCTATTCCGGCGAGGCGATACTTTCATAACCGGCACCGAAGTGATCGTCGATCTCACCAGGCAAACCGTGCGCGTAGGAAAACCCCAGACTATACCCGAGCCCGTGCGACGGAGGAGAAGATGAAACCAGGAAGCAAACTCACCGTCTGCTTGTTTTCAGTTTTCGCCGGCCTGCTGGTATGGAGTCAGCCAATAGCTGTGCGGGCCCTGCCATGCTCCCCGCCCCATCTCATCGAGGAGCGGTTCCCTACCAACCTGGCCTTACCAGAAGAGACGCGTTGGCGATTTTGTTGGCAGCGAGTCACCCGAAACGGTCTGGTTATTAATGCAGCGTACTTCCGCAAATCCCCAAGCTCGCCATGGGTTCAAGTCATCTACGACGCCCGCGTGATTGAATTGTTCGTGCCTTACCACAGCGGCTCGCCGCGTTTTCTCGACATGAGCAGTTTCAATTTTTCGCTGTTCCAATTGACGCCCAAACATTGTCCCCTGGCAAATGGCGGCACTTTGCTCGATAACAACCACGTTTGCAAGGAATTGCACGATCGGGGATTAGCCTGGGCAAACTACGGTAAGGTGAGGCGCGGCGAAGAGATTGTGTTATGGGGCGGGATCGGTGCAGCCAATTACAACTACATCATCGAGTGGACTTTTCGCGATGATGGGGTCGTGCTTGGCCGAGTTGGCGCGACGGCAACTAACTATCCACCGCAACCGCTTGAAGCGCACATGCACGGAATCTATTGGCGGTTGGATATAGATCTCAACGGGTTCACCGGCGATACAGTTGAGGTCTCATCGCACGAGGAGAACGTTTTCGGGCCGACCGCCAACGACTCGACGACAATGATACCCAGCGAAGGCAGACGCCAGTGGAGTTCGTTGGAGTTCACCAGTCTGTTCATTCATGATTCCACGCTCAAGAATCTTCAGGGACACACCTCCGGTTATCACCTCATTCCGCTTCGGACCGGCACCCCGCGACATGAGGAAAATTTCACCCAGAGCGATTTCTGGGTGACTCGCTACAGATCTACAGAGATGGATGTAGCATCGCTGCCGAGCTATATCTCACCGCCTGAACTGGTCTTAAACAACGATGTGGTCGTTTGGTATTACAGCGCTGCCCATCACATACCGCGTGACGAGGATGGGCGATGGGTCGGCGGTAACTTTGAACCGACGGTGGCGCACATTATGTGGACGGGGTTTATGCTGAAGCCACATGACCTGTTTGACAAGGCCCCACTCTATCCCTAAGACGCACACATACCCGCACTGTGATTAACAAAGTTATCGGTTGGTCACGGTGTGCCCTTGGCTACACTGCGAATACATTACGGTTCCGCGCGTGGCCCACGCTCTTCCTGCAATTCCAGTTTCGCCGACATTCCGGGAATGCGGGCACTCATGCAGTTTAGAGTTCAAGCTTTTTTAGCTTGTGTTGGAAAAGACAGCCTAAACGCTACCACCCCACGTGGGCTGCGGCTTTCCCCGGGCCCGAACTCTCAACTTGCTGGTTTCAAACTGCACCAGTACCGGAGTGAGATTGTACTTGCGCGATCAGTAGGCCGAAGTTGTAAAGTACATTGTTTTAATGAGTCCAAATTCAAACAATCATCCAATCGGCAAATCAGCGCCGCGCAAGGAAGGCCGAAAGAAGGTTACTGGTCAGGCGCTATATGTTGACGATATTTCTTTTCCGGAGATGCTTCATGGAACGACTGTGCGTAGTTCCGTGCCGCGCGGTCGAATAACAAACATCTCATTTGCAGGCGATATTCCCTGGAACGAATTCACGATCGTCACCGCGCGGGACATTCCGGGCGAGAACTACGTGGCCCTGATACTTAACGATCAGCCTTATCTCGCGGACCAGGTGATCAATCACGCGGAAGAACCAATCATACTTCTCGCTCACCCGGACAAATACCTGCTCGAAGAAGCGCGACGCAATGTGCGAATCGAAGTGGAAGAGCTGCCGCCGCTCTTTACCCTGGAAGATTCTGTCGCGAAGAAAGAGATCGTCTGGGGAGATGACAATGTTTTTAAATCTTTCCTGGTTGATAAGGGCAACGTCGACGATGTTTGGTCTCAGGCAGACTTTGTTGTTGAGGGCGAATACCACACGGGAGCGCAAGAGCAGCTCTACATCGAGAACAATGGCGTGATCGCAATTGCGAACGCGCGAGAAGGCGTGACGGTTTGGGGATCGATGCAGTGTCCTTACTACGTCCACAAGGCCCTGGTGAAACTTTTTGCTTTGCCGGAAGAAAAGATCCGCGTTGTTCAAACTGAAACCGGCGGTGGCTTTGGTGGCAAGGAAGAATATCCGTCGATGCTTGCCGGCCATGCAGCGCTGCTTTCCCTAAAATCAGGGAAACCGGTGAAGATGATTTACGACCGCGCCGAAGACATGGTCGCAACCACCAAGCGACATCCCTCGCGCACGCGGCACAAAACCGCCGTATCGAAGGATGGCAAGCTATTGGCAATGGACCTCGAGTTCATCATCGATGGCGGCGCCTATTGCACGCTCTCGCCAGTAGTGCTTTCACGAGGAACGATTCACGCCGCCGGTCCTTATTACTGTCCCAACGTGCGCATACGCTCGAGCGCGGTCGCGACAAACACTCCTCCACACGGCGCGTTCAGGGGTTTTGGCGCGCCACAAAGTATTTTTGCTCTTGAGCGACAACTCGATAAAGTCGCCAAAACGCTAGGTCTGGCGCCAGACGAATTCCGTCGCCGCAACTTCGTGAAGGAAGGAGAGACGACCGCTACCACCCAGATGATTCGCGAGAAGGTGGACATGAATCAATTGCTTGATCGGGCACTTGAGCTAAGCCGCTACCACGAAAAAACTCAGCAGTTTGCGCGCGACAACGGGCAGGGGCACTCGGCAGGAGCGGCCGGCAGGCCGACTTCTCGAATAAAGAAAGGGATTGGATTTGCATCGTTCATGCACGGAGCCGGCTTTACCGGTTCGGGGGAAGTCTACCTGGCGTCGGTGGTCGGCGCTGAAGCGACCGCCGAGGGACGCGTGCGGATTCTGGCTGCCAGCACGGAAATTGGACAAGGCACTAACACGATCTTTTCTCAAATCGCCGCCGAAGCACTGGGCGTTGACGAGTCGTTAATAGAAGTGGCGCAGCCCGATACCAGTAACGTTCCCAACAGCGGGCCAACCGTGGCGTCGCGCACGTGCATGGTCGTCGGCAAACTGGTGGAGTCGGCAGTGCTGGGTTTGAAACAGACTCTCATCGGCAGTGGCTTGCTGAAAGATGCCTATAGTCAATCAGAGTTTCAGGATAGTTGTAGAAAATACATCGAAAGCTTCGGCCCATTGCAAACGTTTAGTAAATATGAGCCGCCGCCCAATGTTCGTTGGGATGACGAAAAGTATCAGGGCGATGCGTATGGCACTTACGCGTGGGCAGTTTACGTTGCCGAAGTTTCAGTTGACACGCTGACCTACGAAGCTCATGTCGACGATTTGGTGGCAGTGCAGGAAGTGGGTCGAGTGATCAATCCGGTGCTGGCAGCCGGGCAGATAGAAGGAGGCGTGGCGCAGGCGATTGGTTTTACTCTTTTCGAAAACGTAGTCTGGCAAAATGGGCGCATGGCTAACGGGCAAATGACCAACTACATCATTCCCACCGCTGCCGACATCCCGCCGATTCGTGTCTATTTTGAAGAGAACCCATATGCGTATGGTCCCGGCGGGGCGAAAGGAATTGGTGAACTGCCAATGGATGGCGCGGCTCCCGCAATCCTGAGCGCGATTGAAAACGCAACCGGCGTTAGTTTTAATCATGTTCCCTTGATGCCGGAAGCGATGATGGAAGGACTGAGTGGTCGATGATGACGAAGCGGCGGCAAGCCACCCTTCCCGACGCTGCGACTACCTGGCTCGGTAGCCACGCCCGCGCTGAATGGCTCTCAAGAAAGGAATGTATGCTTCTTTGCAATTCAGCTTAGGGTCAGGAAGGGTGTCTTGCCCTCGTTCTTAATTAGATCGAAGTGGAATCAGCCAGCAACAAAATTAAGATAGCCTTTGCAGTTAATGGCCGGACGCGAAGCGTTGACGCGTATCCCATGGAGCGTTTGCTCGACGTGCTGCGCGAACAGTTAAATCTGACGGGCACCAAGGAAGGTTGCGGTGAAGGTGAATGCGGCGCTTGTACGGTCCTCGTCGAAGGGCAGATCGTGAACAGTTGTTTGGTGCCGGTGGGACAGGTTGCAGGCGCGTCAATCAAGACCATTGAGGGGATCGCTAGTGGCCAACAGTTGCACGCAGTGCAGCAGGCATTTATTGATTGCGGTGGCGCGCAATGCGGCATTTGCACGCCGGGCATGGTGATGGCCGCCATGGATCTGCTCGAACGCAATCCGAATCCTACTGAAGCCGACATTCGCACTGGACTAGCAGGAAATCTCTGTCGCTGTACGGGCTACATGAAAATTTTCGATTCTGTGGTGCGCGCTTGCCAGAATGAATCTTCATAACCCCTGACGCACAAAGCGAAATGAGAGGTCACGTTCCAAGTTACAAACTGATCTCACCCGCGAGTTTGGCTGATGCGCTCGCTGCTCTCGCGCGCGCGCCGGGAGACTGGCGGCCGTTTGCGGGCGGCACCGACCTCATGGTGTTGCTCGAGTCTGGAAAATTGTCCCACAAAAACTATCTCGACATCTGGAACCTCCCCGAGCTGCGCGGCATTGAAGTCTCCGACGCAGGCGTCACAATTGGCGCGCTGACCACCTACACAGAGGTGCAGTCGAATTCGATCCTGCGCCAGGAGTTTCCCATGCTCTGTCAGGCAGCGAGTGAGACTGGCGGACTGGCAATTCAGAACCGCGGCACGCTTGGAGGCAATATCGCAAACGCGTCTCCAGCAGCCGACTCACCGCCGGCACTGCTCGTATACAATGCGGAGTTGGAACTCCTTTCCGTGCGCGGCTCACGATGGCTGCCCTACCAAAGTTTTCACACAGGTTACAAGCAAACAGCCATGCAGCCTGATGAGCTGCTTGCGCGCATTCGCTTGCCTCGGCTGTGGCCTGATTTAAATCACTACTACCGCAAAGTGGGCACGCGAAAAGCGCAAGCTATCTCGAAGGTGTGCTTCGCTGCTACAGCGCGAATGGAGGAAGGCATCGTCGGCGTAATACGTATCGCGCTGGGCAGTGTCGCGCCGGTTCCGCTTCGCTGTCGCAAGACGGAAGAAGTGTTGCAAGGAGCGATGCTTAACGATAGTACTATCGAGAAGGCCAGGGCTGAGTTGGCCCGGGAAATCGTGCCCATAGACGACATTCGCTCAACTAAGGATTATCGGCTTAGAGTCAGCCTGAATCTGCTCGAGGATTTCTTGAGTGGGCTCGCGCCTGATAGCGCATAAGTCGCGCTTGAGAATGACCGGATCAATTTGCGGTACCGATGAACATGGCTCTGTCCGTGCGAAAGCTTACATGACTCTCAAACCGCTACACCGAATACTGCTCCTCCCAGCGGCACTGATTGTCTTATTTTTTCTGGCCGCAACCCCGGCGTTTGCGAGCTGTCAAAATCAGTTCCATCCCTCAGGCGCTGATCCGTTGCAAATGCTGGTGCTCGGCGACTCGATAATGTGGGGCCAGGGATTAAGAGAAGAAGAAAAGTTTTCGTCGCGAGTGAAGTGTTGGCTCCAGGAGAAAACTAATCGAGAAGTTAAAGTCCACGTCGAAGCGCATTCAGGAGCGGTCATCGTTGCCGACTCGGCGGCCATGCTCAGTTTCACGACCGCCGCAGGCGAAGTTAATCTGGCCACTCCGACAGTGAATGACCAGTTAGACAATGCGATCCGGTTTTACAAAGAAGATCGATCAAGCCCGGCTCTAATTCTCATGGACGGCTGCATAAACGATGTCGGCGTAAAAAACCTTCTGGCAGCATCAACTCCACTCGAGGAAATACGGGCGCGGGCCAGGAAGAGTTGTGGCGAAGACATGTATAGTCTATTGCAGCGCGTCAGAAAGAATTTTTCGCAAGCATACGTGCTGGTGACCAGTTATTATCCGATAGTCTCTCCACAAACTGGCGACAATGCTTTCCTGAGGCTGCTGGTAAAAAAGCTAAACAATCAAAGACCTGAAACGCGGCGAATGTCCGACAAGGAAATGCGCGCCCGGCTGATAGCGATTTCAGACGAGTGGTATAAAACTTCCACCGCCAGTCTCCTAGGGGCAGTCGCGAAAACAAACGCGGAGACTGCGCTGGAGTCTTCATTTCCCAGAGTGGCGTTCGTGGAAATTCAGTTTGGTCCCGAGCATGTGTTTGCAGCTCCCGACACACTGCTTTGGAATTTCATGTTTGCTTCAACAAATGTTAGCGGCTTCGCGAAAGTGATAGTGTTGCTTTCATTCGGCTCTGCTGCTTACAAAGCAAACGATCACGTCAGAGAGAGCAGGATAAAAAGTTGCGAGCAGACGTTCACGAAGCCAAAGGGAATCAAGGAAGATAAGCAACAGAAGAATTCCCGGAAGGACCTCTTCCTGATTTGCCGCTACGCTTCGCTTGGTCACCCCAATCAAATGGGAGCTTTGATTTATACGGAAGCAATTAAGGCGCAATTGCAGCAGCTGATAGACAAGGCGGGTTGGAAACAGAATAGTAGTCATCCTCTAGGTCTTCAGTGAAAGGAACCGTAAACAAATGAGTTTCCCCTTCAATCAAATTGAATTCAAGCGGAATGCAGTACAGCCTATCGAATGTATTAAAGCCGGTTTGAATTTGATCAAGAGCCAGTACCTGCTTTTCGTGGCCATGACTGCAGTCGGGATTATTATCGGCACCGTGGTTCCGTTGGGAATCCTGTTGGGACCGATGATGTGTGGGATCTATCTGGCCTTTTTTAAAACAAGGCGCGGTCAGCCAATCGAATTTGGCGATCTCTTCAAGGGCTTTGACTTTTTTGGCGACAGTCTTATTGCCACACTTTTGCATTTAATTCCGGTGATTGTGATCCTGGTGCCGTCTTACCTGATTTTTGTGGTCTTTTATGTGGGATTTATTCTGGCAATGTCGCAGGGCGGCGAGCCTAATCCGATTGCAATACTTGGATTCATCGCGCTGGTTGTTGTTTTTTGGCTCGTCGTCGTTGTTCTCCTGATTGTGCTTTCCGTTATCTTCACGTTTGCCTATCCATTGATTGTGGACCGTCGCCTATCAGGACTCGATGCCGTAAAACTAAGCATCCGAGCAGCAATGGCAAATTTTTGGCGGCTGCTGGGAATGCTTCTACTAACGGGTCTCATGAATTTCGTCGGCGCTATGTTCTGTTATGTAGGAGCGTTTTTCGTGCTCCCTATAGGTTTTGCTGCCATGGCTTCGGCCTATGAGCAAGTATTTGGACTCGGGGAGGTGCGACCAAATCTGCCGCCACCGCCACCATCTTTTGTGTAACGCAAGTCGTTAGCTGGCGGCCGTGACATACACGCGAACTGAGGTGGCAACCGAGGCTCGCAAACTAAACAGTTTGCGCTAGGCATTCCATTAAACTATGCCCCTACCTCATCTCGTCATTCGGGCCAGGAAAGTTGTCTTACCAGCGGCAATTGTTCCGGCGTCAATTCATATCAGTGACGGCGTTATCACTTCAGTTGGACTTTATGACAATGTTTCCGCCGATGCGGAGCTGATTGAGGTGGATGAAGAGTCGCTCGTGATGCCTGGCCTGGTAGATACACACGTTCACATCAACGAGCCGGGCCGAACGGAGTGGGAAGGATTTTCAACTGCAACACGAGCCGCGGCAGCAGGTGGGGTCACTACGCTCGTTGACATGCCGCTCAACTCTGTTCCACCGACAACAACGATAGAAGGCTTTAAGATAAAGTTAGAAGCTGCACGCGGCCAGTGTTACGTTGACGTCGGCTTTTGGGGCGGCGTGATTCCGGGAAACTCGCGCGAGTTGGCGCCGCTTTCTGAGGCGGGTGTCGTTGGCTTCAAATGTTTTCTCATCCATTCGGGCGTCGATGAGTTTCCGAATGTTACTGAAGACGACCTGCGAGAAGCTTTGCCTGAGTTGACGCGGCTGGGCGCGTTGTTGATAGTCCATGCCGAAGTGCCCGGACCGATAGATAGGATAGGCATTCCTGCTTGTCATGCCTCCGATGAAAAGCAGGCGACGACAGACCGGGAGATCTGTCCTACTAAATACGAAACGTTCCTCGCGTCTCGTCCGCGTGCGGCTGAAGACGAAGCGGTCGACTTGATGATCAGATTGGCTCGTGAGTTCGGCACGCGAATTCACATTGTCCACCATTCCTCGGCGGACGCATTGCCATTGCTCCGAGAAGCAAAAGCTGCGGGACTTCAGATCACCGCTGAAACGTGTCCGCATTACCTGACATTTACTGCGGAGGAAATTCCCGATGGCGCAACTGAATTCAAGTGTTGCCCGCCAATTCGCGAGCGTGAAAACCGTGAACAACTTTGGAGCGCCCTCGACTGTGGCACAATCGATATGATCGTTTCGGATCATTCACCGTGTCCGCCCGAGATGAAGCTGCGGGACAGTGGAGATTTTCTTTGCGCCTGGGGTGGCATATCTTCTCTGCAACTGCGGCTGCCGGTCATATGGACTGAAGCGACCCGCCGTGGCTACTCCTTCGCAGACCTGGCGCGATGGTTGTGTAGCGCGCCGGCAACACTTGTCGGACTCGAAGGTCGAAAAGGTTTGATTGCCCCCGGCTACGATGCTGATCTGGTAATTTGGAATCCGTTGAAGCAGTTCACTGTTGCGGGCGATGCGCTTCATCACCGTCACAAGCTCACACCGTATCAGGGACGGAGTTTGAGTGGCGTCGTGGAGAAGACTTTTCTTCGTGGACGGAAAATATATGATGGTGGCGAATTCACTACGGAGCCGCGCGGACTTTTGCTAGCCTGAACCCAGGCGCGAGCAACTGGAGTTCAACCTTTAGGTTGCCGTGGTAACGCAAACTTGGTGCACTTTGGATTCCCGCGATCAACGTTTTCACTGGGACCGCGGGCGTCTCGCCCGCCCGCGTACGGCAGGCGCAAGCATCGGGAGTTAAAGTCAACGTATCTCGGAGCGGGCGGGACGCCCGCGGTCCCAGTGAAGACGTTGACGCTGGCGGAAACTCCCAGCTTTCAAAATGCACCAGTACATTACAAACCAACTGCAGGTGACCCGATGCCGGAAATAGAGTGGGTGCTGCTCGAAGATGCGCCGGTAAGAGAGAAGTTCGGTGGAACGGTCAGGGTGCGGACCCTTTGGCGGTCCTCGAGTGGAGCCGCAGCGCAGGTTGTTGAGATTGATCCGGGCGCTTGCTGGGAAGGAATCGATCTCCATGAACCCGGCCCGGAAGAGGTCTATGTTGTTTCCGGTGTCTTCAATGACGGGGTCCGCGATTATCCCACCGGCAGCTTCATTCACAATCCGGCCGGGTCGTCTCACGTGCCGCAATCGAAGACCGGCTGCACTTTGTTTGTTTTTTATCCGGAAGGTTAAAAGCGCAAATGGACTTTACCGAACTGGTTGATCTCGCGTCGGAAAAACTTGGCGGTGCAGTGCTAGTCGCCAACGATGAGTTTTTTGCGCCCAAGGAAAATCTAATCAAGCCCAGCGAGCCGATATTTATCGAAGGCAAGTATACCGACCTGGGAAAGTGGATGGATGGCTGGGAAACGCGCCGGCGGCGCACACCCGGAAACGATTGGTGCATCATCCGACTCGGTGTGCCCGGAATCATTCGCGGCGTCGTGGTCGACACCAGATTCTTCCGAGGCAATTATCCGGAGCATTTTTCGCTTGAGGGATGCGCGCTTGATGGCCTGTCAACCGCGGAAGAACTAACCAGCGAAGCGATACAGTGGATTCCAATCCTGCCACAGCTTCCACTCGCGGGTGATACGCAAAACCCTTTTGCGGTTGAGATCGAGCAGCGCTTTACGCATCTGCGTTTCAAAATCTACCCTGACGGCGGAGTGGCGCGCCTGAGAGTTTATGGTGAGGTGGTTCCGGATTGGGAACGGCTCAAACGCATGGGCGGCGACATCGACCTGGCGGCGGTGGAGAATGGCGGGCTGGTGCTTTCCTGTAGCGACATGTTTTTTGGCCATCGTCACAATCTGATCATGCCGGGACGGGCCGCCAACATGAGTGACGGGTGGGAAACCAAGCGGCGTCGCGGGCCAGGCCATGATTGGGTAATTATCAAACTTGGCGCGCCCGGCCACATTCGTCGGGTGGAGGTTGATACCTCGTGGTTCAAAGGAAATTTTCCCGAGAGCTGCTCGCTCGAGGCGACGAGCGCCGCCGATTTGCCGGAAGATGATTTGACTGACTTGTCACTCGCCTGGAAAAGCCTCTTGCCACGTACCAGGCTACAAGCCCACACCAGGCACCTTTTTGAAAATGAGATTTTGGACGCCGGAAATATTTCCCATTTGCGTTTCAGCATTTTTCCTGATGGCGGCGTGAGCCGTTTGCGCGTTTATGGAACTCTTGAATGACGGTGGGCTTCAACGCTTGAACTTCCTGGACACAGTTGAAGCCGAGGAGGATTTTTTGAAGTGCTGCGGCTCGAGAAAATGGGCGCGGCAAGTGACCGCCGCCCGGCCGTTTGCGAACGTGGACGACTTGATAACCAAAGCCGATCGCATTTGGTGGTCGCTGGAACCGCGCGATTGGCTGGAAGCATTTCACAGTCATCCGAAAATTGGAGAAACGAAGGCGGCAGCGGTGACCGCTGTTGCAGCTCAAAAATGGTCCGAAGACGAACAATCGGGAACACGCGATTCGAGACAGGAGACTATGGCGGCTCTGGCGAAGCTGAATCGCGAATATGAAGAGAAGTTTGGTTTCATCTTCATAGTTTGCGCTGCCGGGAAAAGTTCCGAGGAGATGCTGGCCATGCTGCGCGAACGGTTGGAAAACAATCCGGATGAGGAGTTGCGCATTGCCGCGGCCGAACAGGAAAAGATTACCCACCTGAGATTGAAAAAACTCCTGGCAGTCTAAAAACTTTGTTGATATCAACACTTGCCCGTTGTCAGTGGTCCGTTGTCGGTTGTTTGGTGCTAAACTGGCAGTGAAACAAATGGCTACTGACTACTGGCGACGGACTACTGACATTCGAGCAAGATGAGCACTATCTCAACGCACATACTCGACGTATCGCGAGGCGCGCCCGCGGGCGGTGTAGCTGTCCGCCTGGAACTGCAAAACACGAACGAAACGTGGACCGAACTCAGTCATGCGTGGACCGACGAAGACGGCCGCGTCAAACCTTTCTTTCTGGTTGAAGAGCCATTGTCCGCCGGCATTTATCGCCTGGTCTTCGATACCGAACCCTATTTCACGGGACTCGATATTGAGTATTTTTATCCGCAAGTTACGGTCGTATTCAAGATCGACGACGCGGCGCAGCATTACCATGTGCCGCTCTTGATCAGTCCTTATGGCTACTCTACTTACCGCGGCAGTTAGACGTAGCATTCCGGCAAGACTTAGTCAGAGACAACTCTTTGGAGTGCGGTGACCTGTCACCGCTTTGGTACCCCAGGTCTTTGACCTCCGATGCGCGGTAAGTCTCTGACTTACCGAACAGCGGCCGCTCTCTCTTCCGGTCTATGACCGGAATCTCAAAGCTCGGAGACCTTAAGAAATTTAGCAAGGCGACCGGCAAGTCGGAGACTTGCCGCGCATCGGTGGTCAAAGGCCGGCAGAAAGCGGTGACAGGTCACCGTACTCCAAAGGGTTGTCGCCAACACCCACTTGATCAGAAACTCCTAAAGTTTGTCGGACTCAAAATGACAATCAATCCAACTCTAAGCGAATGGCTCAATCTGATCTTCCGCTGGGTCCACGTGTTCGCGGGCATCATGTGGGTCGGAACGACTTACTACTTCACCTGGCTGGATGCGCGTCTGACCGAAGAAGAGAAAGCGGTCGCCAACACGAACCGGGGTCCCCAGCGGGACAATCCCGCCGGCGTGGTCGTGGGCAACGCAGCGCAAATCTGGATGGTGCACAGCGGTGGCTTTTACGTGGTGGAGAAACGCAAAGTGCCGGATCTCGTTTCCCGCACGCTCCACTGGTTTCGTTGGGAAGCTGGAACAACGTGGTTGAGCGGCATGGCTCTGCTAATTCTCCTTTACTATATCGGCGGCGGAGCTCTGGTTGATCCCGACGTCCGCGACATCAGCGTGGGAGCCGCGATAGGGATCGGACTTGGAGTGCTGGTTGCGGGTTGGCTTATCTACGACCTGATGATGATTTCGCCGCTGGGAAAAAATGAGAAGGCCTTTGCCGTAATCGCTTACCTGATGGTGGTCGGCATCACCTACGGCTTGACTCGCTATCTCAGCGGACGCGCTGCCTACATCCACGTGGGAGCCATATTTGGCACGATCATGGCAGCGAATGTGTGGATGCGAATACTGCCGGCCCAGAAGAAGATGATCGCAGCGATTAACGAAGGCCGAAAACCCGACGACGCGTTGAGCGCTCAGGCAAAGCTGCGTTCCAAACAAAACACCTTCATGGCCGTGCCGGTGGTCTTCATCATGATCAGTAACCACTTCCCAAGTGCCACCTACGGCGACCGGTACAACTGGGCGGTCCTCGCAGTGCTAATCCTGGTTGGCTGGATCGCAGCAAAATTCATTCGAAGAGCTTAGAGGCTAGACATTCCTGTCTGTTGCGGGCGGGAGTTAGATTTCCTGTGTGTGCCAGACGAAGGAGATTTTGCATTTCTCAATTGTCATCCGCGGATTGAATTTGGAAGTGCAACAGCTCACGCACTGTGCGGCGGCATAGCCGCAGACGCGCGAGCTGTTGCACTTGAAACTTGAATCCACCATTTGTCATTTAGCGGACCGTACCTCCTTCACGGTCCGGTTTTAAGCAATGGAAAATGGAAAATGGAAAATGGAAAATCTTCTGTTTTTCGCTTCTCCGACACTGAGCCTGGACAGGCAGGAATGCCTGTCCTACTTTGCCAGCGGGAAGATCGGCTCAATATCAACCGGCACATCGTTGAGACGATCAAGCGCGCTCTTCATGGCGGGGCGAATCAGCGAATACTTATCGAGCATTGCCTTCGCTTTTTCGTAAGAACCCTCGGCTTCTAGCGTCAACAAGTCATGGGTTAGCTTCGTGACAGCCTCTTTAATCTTCCCGTTATCAAGACTGAATTTGCCTGTCCGCTCGTCGAACTTGATCGCGCCTTCGTCGGTGAAGTAATTGAATTGCATTGCCACGCCACGCGCGTGTGATTCGGTAAGCCCGAAGCGGACCGAGCGAAACATGCTGGCGAGATATGTGGTGTAAAGCGTGCCCTGCATCTGTTTGTCGATGACGCCTTTGTCAAGCAAATATTGCAACGCCCAGAGTCCCGTCACATCCGCCTTCGCTTCTTCAATCGAGGAATAAAGCTCCTTGAGCTGAAGGCGCACGGTTGTCGCCTGGCCGTCGACCGTAATGTTGTGTGGTCCGAGCCCGTGCATCAACTCGTGCATCAATATGTGCGTGAAAAACGCATCGAAGGCAATCGCACTTTGTTGCGCAGGACTAAGGACAACGCGTGAGATCGGAATGAGAACTTTGTTGAATTTCGCATCCTGAACATTCTTCAACATGATTCGCGCCGAGCCCTTTTCCTTCACCACTCGTTCGTCGTTGGGAAGATTGAAGGCTGCAGTCTGCACGCCGTTATTCCCCTCGCCTGACGCGAAGACCTCATTAACGACGCGCATTGGCGACGACGCCCCCAGCTTGGGATTGCGATAACGCGCCTCGAACGGCAAATTGTTTTCCAGCTCCTGAAGGTGTTGGCTAAACTTCTTCAGCTTGGCGCTCTCAACGGCGTCCGTCAGCGTTACATAAGCCTCGAATGCCGCCTTGTAGCCAAAGAGTTCGTCTTCGTAGGTTTCGTAGGGACCGATGGTAACGTCAATCGGCGCCGCAAGATCCATCCAGGCGATGTCGCTCTGATAGTAATCGTTTGAGGCAAACGCATCGGCGCGCTTCGCCAGAAAATCCTTCAGCGTGCCGTTGGTCGTCAACGCCGCCGCCTCGCGCAACAATTTAGCGGCAGGTTCAAGAAACTCGCGATACTCTTGACCATAAGGCACGCTCATCAACTTGCCACTCGCGTCCCGGCGGATCGTGTAGAAGTAGCCCGTAGCCTTCTCTTTCTCCGAGCCGGGCAAGCCACTGAGCCAGGAGTTGAACTCATCTTTAGTGATGTCGTCCGGGTAGAAGTTCGCCTGCGGCGGTTTTTCGCGGGGGACGCCTTCGATAAACGGCTCATTGTTGTCGAGCCGCGACCAGGGGCCGTCATTAATCAGAAAATAATGGAGGCGCTGGCGCCCGATGACAGTCTTGTCAGCCTCGAGCTTCTTGTACAGCTCGTCATTGCCGCTCCACACCTGGCGCAGAAATAAAGGATCAAGCAACTTCGCCGCTTCGATGATCTTGTTCAAGGCTTTGCGATCGTCTGGGGAGAGACTAGCGGTGTTCGCAGTCAATGTCGTGGGAGCGAACCGGCTAATCTTCTTCGCCAGTTCCGAATCATCGACCGTCTTCTTACCACCACGTCTTTGCACTCCGGACATGCTGGTCGCCATGAATGCAATCACAAGCAACAAGCTAAATAGTAATCTCATTTGACCCCCCCAAGTGAAATTCAAGCAGTTCAGTGTACTGATGCAGTTTGAACGATGCGCACATTAGCAACATGCGGTGCGATGAGGTCAGTACTACCGGCTGCCGAGGCGTGTGACAACTCAGGCGCACTCCAAGGAGTTGACGCTGAGTATTCACCGCGATCCCAGTTTAGAGTTCAACGTTCAGGATAAACAGCAAGCTAAAGCTTGAACTCTAAACTGCGGGCGTCAACGCTAACGTTCATTTACAAGTCTTGCCGGTTGTTCAGAATTCTTACAAACGAACCGGAGCGCAATTCAGCCACCGTAAGACCCGAAAGCTCAACTGCCTCTCCTTCCGTCAAAGCCCCACAGTTAATCGCACGCAGGAAATAGTTGAGTAGTCCCTGGCCAGTGGCAGCATCGTCAAACACGTCCCCCACCAACGTCGCCTTGGCCGCTTTCTCCACGAAATTCTTCAAACGCTCCGAAGCGGCGTCCAGGCTCTCGAGAAAGAAGGCGTAGACGGCAGCGTAACGCGTGGGCAATTGAGCCGGATGCAGATCCCAACCCTGATAAAAAGCATTCTCGAGCGAATGTTGAATATGATCATAGTGCAGCTTCCATGCCCGGTGGACAACCGTACGATTCTGCGCGATCTGTTCCGGCGTCAAGGGTGGTCCACCTTCACTAAAACGATGTGGCGCAACCGGCATAATATTAGTGGCGCCATCCGAGAGCCAGACCCCGGTGCCGGCGAAAGAAACCTGCATCATGTGTTTAGCGAAGTCGCAGGCGGGGTGCATCATGTGCTGATGCGCTGCGGTAATACTGCAACTCGCCGTGTAGTCGTAAGTCCCGAAGTGTGCGGCCACACAACGACCGCGCGCGGCCTCAAGCAACAGCGGAAGATTGATCTCGCCGCGAGCGTTGATGATTGACTGGGTGGTTTCGATCATCATCTCGAGCTTGAGAGAGCCTTTGTCGAGTGCAGTCTCGTTTTCAAGTAAATCAAATAGATCCGCCAGCGCGCCAACCTGTTCTGGAGTCGTAATCTTCGGCAGGGTTACAACGAAATTATCCGGCAGTCGACCTCCTGATTTCTCCAACAGGGTCGAAACAAAAATGTCGAGCGTGCGCACGCTGCGCTGGCGCAGCTCTTCAGTGAAAGGCTTGATGCGGATACCGATGAATGGGGACAAGGTGCCGTTTTCAATGCCTTCTGCTACTTCGATGGCCGCCGCCGCCGCATGTCCGTCCTCTTCTTCGTCGGTCCGGTTACCATAGCCATCTTCAAAGTCGATGCGAAAATCCTCGACCGGCTCGCGACGGAGCTTTTCGCTAACGCGAGCGTAGATTGATTGTGCCAGTCGGGCGGCTTTGTTTTCCTCAAGCATCAGTTCCGGATTTGTTACACCGCTTGTCGTCGGCCCACCGTCTTCGTCTGGCGAGTCGGGTAACTGCTCGGCGCCCGGCAAACCAACTGCCTTTGCGAAGCTCAGAAAATCCGGCGCAAACTGGTCCAGCGATCGTCGCGCGAGCGCGCCCAGACGCGCCGCCGAATCTGATTTGAAAAGATGCGCGCCACCATAGACCGTATGCACCGGCTGGCGTGTTCCGGTTTCGCCCGGATAGATTTTAGTGAAATCGTTGTTTGCCTGACGGAGTTTGGCAGAGATATCACCCACCGACTCTTCGTTCAGAGACTTCTTCATAGTTTCCTTTAATTTAGTAGCGACGTATTTTGGTGAAACTGACTTTATTACAGACGGCCGGAAAGTTAAAGAGACGCCAACGATGGTTGCTGATGCAGTTTGAACGATGCGCACATTAGCAAGCTGCGGTGGCATGAGGTCAGCACCACCAGGCGGTAGCACCTCGCGGGTAGCGGGTGGGGTCTTCTTCGGGATTTTCAATTTGGAGGTAAGGTCTTTGACCTCCGATGCGCGGCAAGTCTCCGACTTGCCGGCGACCTTTCTTAAAATTCTTAAAGGTCTCCGACCTTTGAGACTCCGGTCAAAGACCGGAAAACTGGACTACGTCTTCGGTAAGGCGGAGACTTACCGCGCATCGGAGGTCAAAGACTTGTCGCCGCTTCACCCAACCCTTTCTGAGCAAGTTCGGTGCGCAGAACGATCTCTCTGGGGGAGACCCCACCCGCCATCGAGGCTGTGTAATAACTCCGCGTTGTCGTGTCATGAGGTCAGTACCACCCCGCGGTAGCGGGTGGGTTCTTGTTGGGGAAGTGAGACGATCAACAGAATGATTAGTGCGCGAACCGATCTATCCCGAGGAAGACCCACCCGCTACCGCGAGGTGGTACTGACCTCATGGGACTGGAACTTTGGCACTGGCG
>JBKOZZ010000154.1:0-17736 GCA_046726155.1 Acidobacteriota bacterium | reverse complement strand
ACTTGATCAGAGCTTCCTAAAGTTTATCGGAGACTTTCAACTTGCTACTGAGTTCTTAGCGATCTGAGCGTAGATTCATCTTTGATCAAAATGCGATTGCCGATCACCACTGGGTGTGCCCAGGTGGGACTGTTGGCAACTGTGTATTGCACCGAGGGTGCGAATTCTTTCGCGTTCACGGGGAGAACGATCAGGTTGCCTTCGTTCGTAAGCGCCAGGAAAACCGAACCGCCAACATTGAGTATTGCCGCGTTGTCGCCCATCCGTCCGGGACCTTGCCAGAGAGTTTTGCCAGTGTCGGCGTCAAGCGCGAAGAACTGCCCTTTCTTGAGCACGGAGAAGCCGAACAGCGTGCTTCCATGCATGACAGGAGTGCTCAGATACACGATGTTCTCCCGATTGCTCCAGATCTCCTGTGGCACGATCTCACCGCGCTGTTTCGCGAGACGGATCGCGAACAGGCCTTGCTCCTCTCGCGAAAAAATAAGCATGTCTTTGTATGAAATGGCGGTAACGGAATTTGTATCGTACTCAGACTTCGCGGGCAGCTTCCAGAGAAGTTTCCCGCTTGCTGCGTCCACGCCGACAAAATCTTTCTGCATGAACGTGACTACCTGGCGCACACCGGCGAGCGTAACAAGGATTGGTGAAGCATATGCAGGACCATCCATATCGTTTGTCCACTTCACAGCGCCGGTTTCCGCATCGAAAGCCGTCAGAGCCCCTTTATCCTGACCGCCGACATGAGCGATGAGGAGGCCGTTATCGACCATTGGGGACATGGCCGTGCCGTAGAGCGGGGAAGTGTTTGGGTATTGTTTGGAAAATTCGTGCCTCCATTTCACCTTGCCTGTGCGTGCATCATGAGCGGAGAGCACACCACTGATACCAAGCGTGAAGACGCTTCCATTGTTAACCACTGGCGTAGATTTTGGCCCTTTCCCGTGACCCATGGCCGCTGGATTCATTTGGTAGGAGATCGGTTGACTCGATCTCCAAATCTCTTTCCCGGTGGCGGCATCCAGGCAGAGCAGTGTTTCCTCTTCGCCTTGCCGGGCGAAGATATAAATCTTTGCGCCGGCTACTACCGGCGAAGCATGTCCCACACCGACCGTGACCTTCCATTCCTCTTTCAAAGTTTTGGGCCACTCAGAGGAAAGAGCAGGGGCGCTGCCATCGCGATTGGGACCGCGCCACTGCGGCCAGTTCTGTGAGTAGGAAGACGTCGCAAATAGAATTATTGTGGACGCCGCCAGTATCGCGGACCATGAACGAATCGCGCTCATATTAGACCTCCAATGAAATCATCCTAATGTCCGACATGCTTCAAATCAGATTCGTTTCCTGGCGCAGAATGTCCTGTTGCAAGCAAACGACAAACTGAAGTTTATCGGACATCTGATCTTTTCAGTTTAACCAACGAAAGCAGCGGCGCCGTCATGAACGTAGTAGCCAGCGCCATAATCACCATCATTACGAAAATGCGCGCCGATAAGATTCCAAGATCGTATCCAATATTCAGGACAACCAACTCCACTAGACCGCGCGTGTTCATCAAGACGCCGATTGAGAACGAGTCGCGCCAGTTCATTCTTGTCCAGCGAGCCATCAGCATACTACCGCCCAGCTTACCGGCCACAGCCACGACAATTATCCCCAAACACATAAGCCAACCAGACCAATTGTCGAGCAAGCTAATCTGCGTACGTAACCCAGTAAAGACAAAGAAGAGCGGCAGCAGGGCCGCCGAGCTGAAAGTCTCGACACGCTCCTTGAGAAAAACCCGGAAGCCTGCAAAAGAAGGCATTACCACTCCCGCCAGAAAGCCGCCGAAGAGAGCGTGGATACCAATACTTTCGGTAAACCAGGCGGAGGCCAGTACAAAGGCCAGCACTCCCGCCAGCAAACCTCTGGCGCGTTTTGGATCTTCGACGTGTCTTTCAATCAAGTGCCCAAGTCTCGGCTTGACGACGAAGAGCATTGCGCTAATGAAAACGAGCGTGAGAGCAATGGTAATTATAGAAGCAACGAGGCCACTGGATTTCACTACGGCAATTACAAAGGCGAGTATGCACCATGCGGAAACGTCGTCGACGGCGGCACAAGCAAGTGCGATGCTGCCTAAGCGTGACTCTGACAAGCCTCGATCTTCCAGTATTCGCGCCAGTACCGGAAAAGCCGTGATGCTCATTGCGATACCCATAAAAAGCGCAAAGGGCACGAACGAGGTATCGGCAGGCGCCAGCGTCGGATAGACCAACAGCGCCAGTGCCGCACCCAGGAGGAACGGAACGATAATACTGGCATGACTGACCATTATTGCCGCGGAGGCTTTCTCGCGGAGGTGTTGGACATCCAACTCCATGCCGACAACAAACATGAAGAGCACGACGCCTATCTGACTAAGCAGGCTGAGGGTCGTCATTGAAGAAGAAGGAAACAGAAACGCCATCGCTTGCGGTGAGAGTAAACCGAGCACCGAGGGACCCAGTGCGATGCCCGCAATCATCTCGCCCATCACAGGCGGTTGGCCAATTCTGCGAAAGAGGGCGCCAAACAGTCGGGCGGCAATGATGATTACGATTATTTGGAGCAGCAGAATGCTGAGCGGACTTCTAAGGCCCCCTCGCAAGATCTTCCCCAGATACGTCTCAGGAGTTGCAGATGGAGCAGACGGGTTGACGGTTGTGGCCGGCGAGGCTGACGAGGCAGGGAGACTCACAAGTGAGTGGCTCTTATTCAGTCGGGAACCAGTTGTTAATATGAACCACATTCCCGCGCCAAACACGAGGAGTAGAACCAGGTAATACAGAAAATTTCGCGGTCTACGACTGTTCGAATTGGGCAATTGGCCGATGCTCCAGGAACGGGTCTAATATGACATCAACATAACAGAAAGCCTTGCGGCAGGGCATTGCAAAAAAGTCATACAACCAGGGCGTGGACCGCAAGCATAAACACTGCTCCGCGGCTCTGCCGCCACACAGTGCGGTAAGGTTCCGCCTTACCGAGGCAGGTTTTAATATTTAGGGAGGCTACGCCTCCGATTCATTACAGATTCATGAGGCACAGCCTCATGAAAGAAATAATACAGCCCGCCGGAAAGGCAAAGCCTTACCGCACTGTGCGGCGGCAAAGCCGCAAGCGCTTATTAGTGGTCTGCTTCGCGGAGTGGGTTTTGCTACTTATTGTGCAAAGCGGTAATGCACGTGCCTGCACGTCTCTTCAGACTGTTAGATCAATAAAACTATTGCGGCGCCAGAACGTATTACTGTGAAGCGGCAAGAATAGTTTCCGGAGGTAACGCAACGCACAAAAGCAGCCAAGCAACTCAATACACGCGCCAACTCTGAACTTCCGACTTGAAACTGCATCACGACCCCGTAAATGCTGTGATTGATCCATGAACTTATTGATGGTACTTTCGTTGATGTATTGAACCATAAGCAACCGATCGAATTTTGATTCGCTTTTTGAGCAAGCCCGACTACTCAAAATCCGAAATCTTGCAAGATATTCCGAAATTTTGGTACAGGTGCAGTTTGAAACCAGAAGTTCAGAGTTCAGCCTGGGGTGCCGCAGCCCGCGTGGGGTGGTAGCGTTTAAGCTGTCTTGTCCAACACAAGCTAAAGCTTGAACTCTAAACTGCAAGAGTGCCAAAATTTTGGTGCGCGCGCACGGTATTCGCACAATAGAGTAATGACGACTAACACGCCTCGAACAAGTACGGAAGTCGGCAATTATTTCGTCTCCAACTATCCGCCGTTTTCGCAGTGGAAGCCGGAATACATTGCCGACGCACTTAAGGCCCTCGAGCAATCGCCTCGTACCGAAGATCCGTTCGGCCTTTACCTTCATATACCGTTCTGTCGCAAGCGCTGCAAGTTTTGTTACTTCAAAGTCTATACTGACAAGAATGCTGCTGAGATCGAACTCTATCTCAATGCTCTAATCAAAGAGGCTGAATGCTACAGTCGCATGCGCGCTTTGCAGGGCCGGCAACTCCGCTTCGTATACTTCGGCGGCGGAACGCCTTCTTATATCAGCGAAAAGCAGCTTCATTATCTGGTCGATGGCCTGAACCGCCATGTGAGTTGGAGTAATGCTGAAGAGGTGACGTTTGAGTGCGAGCCTGGCACGTTGGGAAAATCGAAGCTTCAAACGCTGAAGGACATTGGCGTCACCCGCTTGAGCCTTGGTGTCGAACATTTCGATGATGAGATTCTCGCGGCCAATGGTCGCGCGCACCTTTCGGCGGAAATTTACGAGGTCTATGACTTGGCTCGTAAAGTCGACTTCCCCCAAATCAATATCGACCTGATCGCGGGAATGGTGGGAGAGACTGAGACGAAGTGGCGCGAAGTGATCCGTCACGCTGTGGAATTGCAGCCCGACTCAGTAACCATCTATCAAATGGAACTCCCTTACAATACCGTCATCTCGCAGGAAATCCTCAAACAGGGAGCAGCGTCGCCGATTGCCGATTGGGACACCAAACGGCGTTGGCTCGATTTTGCTTTTAATGAGTTTCAAGCGCACGGTTATCGGATTGCCAGCGCTTATACGGTGGCCACTACCGCAAAGCCGTGCCGATTTATTTACACCGATGCTCTCTGGCACGGTGGCGATATGATTGGTCTTGGGGTTTCATCCTTTTCGCACTTCGGCGGCGTCCACTTTCAGAATGCCCACAGCTTCGAGGAATACCTCGACTTGCTCGCAAAGAATCAACTGCCACTGCTGCGGGCGCTGACTTTGACTCCAAAGCAGAAGCTCATCCGTGAGATGATCTTGCAACTCAAGACGGGAGCCATCGACCGCGAGTATTTTCGCGGCAAGTTTGGCGTAGATGTATGGGACGAGTTTAAACCGGCATACGAACGACTCGATAACGACAAGCTGCTTGAGCGGCAAAACGGTTCAATCAGGCTCACCCGGAGCGGTCTGTTACAGGTTGATAATTTTCTCTCGGAATTCTTTGAACCCGAATTGAAAGCAGTGCGTTACGTTTAGAACATAGATATGAACACTAACTATGATGTGATCGTGATGGGTGGCGGACCGGCCGGCAGCACCATTGCCAGCATCCTCGCACGCGAGGGCCGCAGCGTGGTGCTCTTTGAGAAGGAGCGCTTTCCGCGCCACCATATCGGCGAATCACTAATGACTGACACTTACTTTACGTTCCAGCGCATGGGTTTGCTGGAAAAGTTGAAGAAAAGTCCGTTCGTTCGGAAATACAGTGTCCAGTTCGCCAATCCGGCGGGGAAAGAATCACGCCCGTTCTATTTCTTTGAGGCCAGTCATCACGAGTCTGCCGTGACGTGGCAGGTGACGCGGGCACAGTTTGATCTGATGCTGATCGAGCATGCGGCGGAGCAGGGAGCGAAGGTCTATCAGGAGACGCAGGTAAAACGTGTGCTCTTCGAGGGAGAGCGTGCCGTTGGTGTCGAAGCGCGACTGCGGGATGGTTCGACGCGGGAGTTTCGCGCCCCGGTTGTGGTTGATGCTACCGGGCAGACGGCGATGCTCTCGAATAAACTTGGTTGGCGCGTTCGTGATCCCAAACTAAAAAAAGCCGTGCTCTATTCTTACTTCAAGGGCGCGCACCGTGAACCCGATCTCAACGGCGGGGCGACGCTTGTCTTGCGTACTCCCAGGGGAAGCAACGGTTGGTTTTGGTATATCCCACTGGAGAACGACATCACCAGTGTCGGTGTGGTCGCGGATCCCGACTATCTGGTCAAGGATCGCGGCCAGGATCTGGCTAAGATCTTCCATGAAGAGATAGAGAAGGTCGAACCTTGCCGGAGGCGAGTGGCTGGGGCGACGCGCATCGACAAGATCTATTCGATTCTCGATTATTCATATCGTTCAAAAAATTGTGCCGGTGATGGCTTTATTCTGATCGGCGATGCCTATGGTTTTCTCGATCCGATCTATTCTTCCGGAGTGCTGCTGGCGCTAAAGATGGCTGAACTGGCGGCTGACAGCATTCACGACGCCTTCAAGAACGACGATTTCTCCGGCGCGTGCCTGGGCCAATATCAAGCGAAATTGGATCAGGGCATCGAGTCGATGCGCAAGCTAGTGTACGCCTTCTACAACGAGGGCTTCAGCTTTGCCCAGTTTCTGCAGAAGAATCCCGAGCAGCGCGTTAACATCATCAGTTTATTAATGGGTGATGTATTCAAGGAAGGCATAGACGATATTTACGGGCCTATGGCTGATTTCGCTGTCATTCCCCCTCCTCTGTACGAACAGCTCGACGGCCAGCCAGTTATCCTGGAACCATCGTCACCGTCAGCCGAGGTTTTGTCGGCAAAGTACCAGTACTACGACGATCGCGTGGCTATGCAGGAGTCGGGAGATTGAACTGTAGCAGTGGGGGCTTAGTTCGTTCATATTCACAAGAGCTGCGGTGTCATGAGGTCAGTACCACCTCGCGGTAGCGGGTGGGTTCTCGACCGGAAAGTTAGATGATCAACAGAGTGATTTGTGTGCGGACCGATCTATCGCTAGGGAGACCCACCCGCTACCGCGAGGTGGTACTGACCTCATGACACCGCAGCGAGAATTATTACCCACCCGCTACCGCGCGGTAGTATTAACCTCATGGGACCGCACTAAGCGCTCAATCCTAAAACAACAACTTCACTCCAAACTGAATATGTCTCGGATCGCGCGCGGAAGTTATGCGACCGAACGTCGGCGAGCCCAGGAAATTGTCCGGTAGATTGAAGTTGGGATGATTGAAGAGATTGAAAAACTCCGCACGCAGTTGCAGGTTCAGCCTTTCTGAAAAACTGGTGTTTTTCAGCAACGACACATTCACGTTTTGATATCCTGGACCATCCAGAATATTTCTTCCGGCATTGCCAAAACTGCCCGGAGCCGGGAAGGCGAAAGCGCTGGTGTTGAACCAACGCTCGGGCGAGCGACTATCCAGATGTGGATTTCCAACAACGTTGGGACGGTCGTTCGCGCCGAAGCCGAGAATGGATCGCCCGGTTCCGCTATTATCGATGTCAGACAAAAGAGCCACGGTGAAGGGTCGCCCGGTTTGAAAAGTGAGAACACCAAAGCTCTGCCAGCCGCTCAGGACTGAGGAAAGCCATCCCGCGTCCCCGAGATACTTTCGCCCCTTGCCGAACGGCAGATCATACGAATAGCTAACAGACAAGCGATGGCGAACGTCGAAATTCGAACGGCCGCGTTCAGCCCTCGCGTTGTAGCTGTTCTGGGGAAAGTTTGGATCGCCCGCGCTGCTGAAGAAGTTTGAAGCGTCGTCGATCGATTTCGACCAGGTGTACGACACCAGCGAGGTGAGGCCGTGAAAGAGGCGTTGCTGGAACCGTGCCTGCAGGCTGTTGTAATTCGAATTTGCACGCGACTCGAGCAGGTCGATATCGTCGAACCGCGGATCCGGTCGCGGCACGAAAGGCAGCCCAGGGGGCAGGGCAGTGGGTTGTGGTTGGTTTATGTCGCGCGCCGTCAATAGCTTCGTTCCTTTTGAACCGACATAGGCGACTTCCAGAACGCTGTTATTGCCGAGCTGTTGCTGGAGGTTGAAATTCCAGTGCTGCATATAGGCGGTGCGGAGGTCACGCTGAATTGCCAGCGCTGAGTCAGGCAACGGAAAAGGGAAGAAAGCGGGAAAGGGATTGTCCAGGGTTAAGGGCAAGCCCGGCAGCGAGAAGAAGATGTTGTTGTCGAAGTATGGTGAATTGAAGTAGAGCGCCTCACCCGGTGCCAGAGGCGATTGATCGTAATAGACGCCGTAACCGGCGCGCAGTACTGTCCTCTCATTTCTGCCCAGCGTCCATGCAAATCCGACTCGCGGTGCGAAGTTATTCTTGTCCGCGACAAACCCGCCACGCGGGACGCCGTTAGTTCCAACGCGCACCAGGCTGCGCGAAGCAACGTCGAAAACGTTAGCACGGTCTGCGGCATCGACCGGCGGCGAGTTGTATTCGTAACGCAGACCTGCATTCAGAGTCAGGCGCGGTCTGACGCGGAAGCTATCATTGAAAAAGAAATTGTAGCTATGCGTGCGAAGGTGTTGGGCGTTATCGACCCGAGCCACGCTGGTGAGCAGAGGAAACCCGAGTAACAAATCTGCAAGCGCGTTGCCGGAGATTTGCGCGAAGGGCGAGAACTGCAGGCGGCCACGCGATTCCACATCGCGGAAGCCATTCTGTTGCGCAAAACGAAGGTCGGCGCCGAGTTTGATCAGATGACTGCCGTGCACGTAGCTCGCGGTATCGAGAATTTGGTAGACGTTGGTCACGCTGTCCTGAGGATTGTTGCCTTCGTCGCCCAGCGCTGAAAGGCCTGTCACCGTAATGAAGCTCAAGCCCGCATCACGCGGGTTCGGAGAGATCACCGGCAGTCCAACGTCGGGATTGCGCCGGCTGGCCTCCTGCGTTACTGAGGACGCTACACGACTCAAAGCCACACGCGTCTCATTCACGAGATTCGGAGTCAACACGTAGGTGAGCGCAGCCATTACGTTTTGACTGCGTCGTTTTACGGTGTCGCCAAATCCCGGCACGAGCGCGAGGTTAGGACCGGTAAAGGGCTCGAACAAATTGCGATCCCCAAAGCTGTAACGAAAGGTCAGGTCTGCTTTCTGCCCAAATCCCTGATCGAGTCGCGCGTCAAAGCTGTCGTTCCGATCACGTTGTGTTGGAGAAGAAACAAAATTCTGTAGCGCCACGTTGCGATTTGGCAGCGGATAAAGAGCAGCAATGTCGCGCCCCACCGCATTGATGCGTAGCGTCGGAATAACGCCGCCAGAGAATGGTTGGCCGGTGAAAGGATCAATCGGAACCCCAAGAAGGCTTTGGGAAAAGTCGCCCGCACGTTCCTGCGCGGTCGGTACATTGGTGATCCGGGTGATGCCTTCGCGCGCACGCGTGCCTTCATAATCTCCGAAGAAAAATGTGCGATCGCGCTTGATTGGTCCACCCAGGGAACCGCCGAACTGGTTACGCAGGTATTTTGGTTTGGGCTCGCCGGAAGGGGCGAAGAAGTTTCGCGCGTCAAGCGCACCGTTGCGGTAAAACTCAAAAAGCGACCCGTGAAAGTCGTTGCTGCCTGACTTAAGAACTACATTGACCTGCGCTCCCGGGCCGCGACCGAAGGCTGCGTCGTAGCTACTGGTCAGCATTTCAAACTCATGGATGGCATCGACGGGTGGGCGCACGCCGAAAGTGTTCAGCTTTGGATCGAGGTTGTAGACGCCATCAAGCAGAAAGTTGTTGGCGTCTTCGCGGGCGCCGTTGACGCTGAAAGCGAAATCACCACGCACGGAACCAGCCGAACCTTGCGCCGCGGGAACGGCTCCAGGAACAAGCAGGGTTAATTCGTAAAAGTTTCGCCCGTCGAGTGGCAAACCGACAACCTGTCGGTTTTCTATGACAGTACCGATGGAGGAAGAGTCTTTTTTCAAGTCGCTTGGAGCAGCAATAATCATGTAAGGGTCAGTCGCAACCTGGCCCACCACGAGTGAGACATCAACTCTCAGTTCTTGATTTACGTTGAGCACAATGTCTTGCGAGAAAGTTTCGAAACCTCCGGCCGAGACTTTGAGTGTGTAGGCGCCTGGCGGGAGCGAAGAAACAGTATATTCGCCGCCCGCATTACCGACGCTCGTCCGCTGTTCATTGGTCCCTTTGCTGCTCAGGGTTATAGAGGCCGCAGGAATGACCGCTTTGTTTGGGTCCGTAACCGTGCCACGGATTGATCCTCGATAGGTCTGCGCGTCAATTGACCACGCCAGCAATAGCAATAGGATCAGGGGAAAAAGTTTTCGGTGGGTCGACATCATGTTCCCTCGTTACATATTTTTGGAGTAAAAACGAAATTCCGGGGGCCTTCGAGAGACGCTCGCATTATGACTAAATCCTTTTTGAAATTCTTCTGAAAACAAGCAGGGGACTGAACAACGCAATCCATGTTTTGCCTATCAAAGTCAAAAACTTAGCTGTTAGAATGCGCCAGTCATTAAAACGGCAACAAGCTGATTATGGTTTCATACTAGTTGAGGATCCACGATCTTTTTACCGATTCACTGTCAGTTTGATGTCCGATAAACTTTAGCTTGTTGCTGAGTCACGACAAACTAAAGGAAGCTCTGATTAAGTGGAGGTCAACTCCAAGGAGTTGAGCACTTAATCAGAGTTTCCTAAAGTTTATCGGACACTTTCAAGTAATCCAGTCTGTTACCTTGGAGGCCCACCTGATGCTCTGGATCATTTTTGCTTTCGGCGCCGCGCTCTCATGGGGATTGTATGGACCTGCACTGCATCGCGGACAGGTTGATTTGGGAAGCCCGATGCGCGCCCTGCTCTGCGTCGGAGTTGCTTACTTTTTGATCGGGGTTTTAGTTCCCGTGGCGACCCTTTCGTATCAGGGCGAACTGAATGGCTTCACGATGAAAGGGTCTTTGGCGGCGACGCTGGGCGGTGCACTGGGAGCGGTCGGGGCCGTGTGCATAATCTTCGCCTTCAAGACCGGAGGGCTCCCGACGTATGTAATGCCACTTGTCTTCGGAGGTGCGCCGCTCGTGAACGTGCTTTTTTCCATGTGGCTGCACCCGCCGAAAACGTCGCCAAATCCGTTGCTTTATTTAGGCTTTGTCTTGGCGGCAACCGGAGCCGGATTAGTTCTGTATTTCAAACCTTCGTCGTAACCCGAGGCTTGATGATTTTCTCTGTGCCCCCTCTGCGTTCTCTGTGGACACAGAGGTTGCATAGCGCCGCTTTTAGCCGCAACCAACGACGTGCCAGCTCCGGAGGAGCCGAATGTTTATAGAGTTCTTAGCCACCTGACATTTAGAGCTCCAGAGGAGCGCAATGTTCATCGATGAATGAGTCGGATCAGCAACATTCCGCTCCTCCCGAGCGGGGAAATCTAGTAGACCCAGCGGTCTATAAATATTGCGTCCCTCTGGGACTGCTGGACATCGACAGAGACTTTGCTCAAAAAACAAGAACCTGGAACCTTGTTGCACAGAGAGGAAGCCAAACTCGCGCCACTGTCCCATAGGAGAGCTGATAGCTGGGAAAGGAGATCGAGAATGAAGAACATTGGCTGCAAAACTTTAATGACGTCTGTAATCATTCTTCTGGGCCTATCAGCTGAGATTGCAGCACAGGTTGGAGGCAATTGGCCGCAGTGGCGCGGGCCAAATCGCGATGGCATATCCCAGGAAACAGGACTGCTAAAGCAATGGCCTGCCGAAGGCCCTCCGCTGGCGTGGAAGACTACCGGCGCCGGAGCTGGTTACTCCTCACTCGCGGTCGCCAACGGTCGCATTTATACGATGGGCTTGCGTGGTGACCGTGAATACGTCATTGCCTTCGACGTCGCAACCGGGAAACAAGCATGGGCTACGGCGCATGGCGGGGCGTTTCGCAACGATCACGGTGATGGGCCACGCGGAACGCCCACGGTAGACGGCGATAACCTTTATGCTTTGGGCGGTAACGGCGACCTCTCGTGTCTGGATGCGCGCACGGGACGCATCACCTGGACAATGAACATCCTGCAAAAGTTTGGTGGCTCAAATCCCAACTGGGGAATCAGCGAATCGCCGCTGGTAATTGGCGAGAAAGTGCTGGTCAATGCCGGGGGTCCCGGCGCTTCGGTTATTGCACTTAACAAGAAGGATGGCTCGCTGATTTGGAAAAGTCAGAGCGATCCGGCTGGCTACTCTTCAGCAATGCCGGTGAAGGTGAACAACGCCACGCAAGTAGTCTTCTTTACCCATCGTCGAGCATTGGGTCTCGACCTGACTAATGGAAAACTCTTGTGGGAATATCCGCGCGCGTCTAACGATGTGGCCAACGTAGCCACGCCCGTCGTCCGTGGCAACCGCGTCTTCCTCTCTTCTGATTATGGTACTGGGGCAGGGCTGGTTGAGGTAAAGGCAGACGGTAGCGCGACTGAGGTCTATTTCACCAAAGAGATGCGCAACCATCACAGCACCTCGATCCTGATAGGTGATTACCTTTATGGTTTTTCCAGCGGCATCCTGACGGCCATGCGTTTTGATACCGGAGAAGTTGCCTGGCGCGATCGCAGCGTGGGTAAGGGATCACTCGTTTATGCTGATGGAAATCTATATGCCCTGAGTGAAAACGGCGTAGTCGGACTTTTCGAAGCGTCGCCGGTCGCGTACCGCGAAAAAGGACGCTTTCGCATTAAGCAAGAGTCTTTACCGACCTGGACCCATCCGGTCATCGCCGGTGGTCGACTCTATCTGCGCGACCAGGACACCATCTACGCTTACGATGTTCGCGAGAAGAAGTAGCACTCAAGCTCAAAGACGAACATAGATAACGAGCGGGGGTAAACCACCCTTCTCGACCTGAGAGATGTTCAAGTTGCTAGTTTGCTGCCTGGTTGAAGCCTTCAACCAGAAAAGACTTCACTCAACTTGAAAAACTCTCAGGTAGGGAAGGGTGGTTTACCCCCGCCTATCCGTTCCGGAACTGCGACTGATGGCCCTCGCGCCGGCGCCGATGCAATAAAGATGCTGTGCGGTGCGGATAAATATCTGCCCATTAGAAATCGCCGGCGAACTTAGGCAGTAATCATTCAAAGCGTTTTCCGCAAGCACTTCAAACTTGGGACCAGCCTTAACGACTGTCGTCAGCCCGTCTTCATTAGTTACATAGATCTTGTCATCAGCCAACACAGGTGACGAACTGTAGGTGCCTGATTTGATCCGTTGCGGGCCGTAAACCTGAGCCCCTGTCTTTGCGTCGAGGCACCACACAATTCCGCGGTCGTTCACGATATAAAAATACTTGCCATCGGTTACAGGCGTGGGAACATCGGGCCCGTTGGCCGTTGACCAGAGCAGGTGTGAGGTAGTGATGTCGCCCCGACCGCCGGCTTTCAGCGCGAGCAGCGGACGTACTCTCGTTGGTGCATAGATGATGTCATTAAAGATCACCGGCGAAGCTACTATGCGGTAGGAAGGATCATTGTCGGGATTGAGGCCGTTCGCGCGCCAAAGTTCTCTACCGGTCGCGGGATCGTGGCCGGTAACGCAATCGCCGCCGGTGATGATGATTTCGGCTGTCTTGCCATAACGCAGCAGCCCGGGCGTTGTGTAGGCGTCAGGTGATTCGCGGATGGCAGCGGTCAACCGCTCTACCCTCCACTGAGTTTTGCCAGTCTTCTTGTCTATCCGCAGGATGTAAGAAGGATCGTCGGTCTTCATGCCGTGCAACACTTGAATGTAAAGCGAGTCGTCGAATAACAGCGGCGAAGACGCGTAACCCCAGTTCAGACCAAACGCACCGTAGTCTTTCTGGATGTCTCGGGCCCACAACTCTTTGCCATCGAAGTCGAAGCCTTTAAGGATTCCAGTGCCCGTCATCACAAAAACGCTCTTGCCGTCCGTAACGGGAGATGGTGACGACATGTTCTGCTTGCGCATCTTGACGTTGCCGCCGCCAAGCAGTCTCTTCCAAACAAGATCGCCTTTGGCTCGGTCGACAGACCAAAGGTATAGATCATTGCCATCAGCGACGTTCAGAAAAATGCGGTCATTCCAGATAATCGGAGTGGCGCCACTCCAGCTCGGCAGCGCAAGCTTCCAGGTAATGTTCTCTTCGGTGGTCCAACGCCATGGCAGATTCTTCTCACCGCTGACACCATTCAAGTTAGGCCCACGCCATTGCGGCCAGTTTTCCGCATGAATAACTGAAGTCAGCAGTATTACGACGGCAAAGAGTTGAGCGATACGGATGTGCATCTCTTTCCCTCCGATCTGGAAATGGTTCAGCTTAAATCAACAGCCGTGATCGTTTGGCGATCGCGCACGTAGAGCCTGGTCCCAACCAGTGTTGGCACTGTCCATGCGAGATGCTTCATTAAACCAACCTTCGAGACGACCTTCAATCCTGCTGGTGAAACGGTTGCAAGCGCCAGGTTGCCGTCCTCGTCGAGGATGATCAGCTTACCGTCGGCGTAAAGGAAACTGGTCTTGGGAAAACTGCGGTCCTGAAAGGCAATCTCGCCTGTTCGCACGTTTACTGCAGAGAAAAATGATGGCCCAAAATCACCACTCGACGCGTAAATGTAATCCCCGATGCGAATGGCGGTACCGTGATGAACCCGCAAGCGCCGGTGAAACCAGAGTTCTTCTACGGTTGTTTTCCCGTCCTTCCTGGTTAGCTTGAGAACGCGGCTTCCACCACTATAGGCGGACGAAAGAAATAGAAGATTGTCACTGCCCCAAACTGGTGTACTGATGTTAAGGCCCCACTCCGTAGCATGACCGTGAGACCAGAGTAGTTCACCACTGTTCGGATCGACGCCGACTATCTCCTTTCCCATGAAAGCTACCATTTGGTCCTGACCGTCGACTTTGATAATGATCGGAGACGACGGAGACATGTCGATGCTCAGATTTTTCCAGGCAATGCTACCGTCCTTTTGATTGAATGCAACAAGCGCTTGTCCCTGGCCGCCAAGCGTCAGTATCACGGTGTTCTTGTAAGCCAATGGACTGCAGGAATACCCTCGGTCCATCTTTCTACCGTTGTACTCTTTCCAGAGATCGTGGAACCAGCTGACCTTTCCGGTTCGCTTGTCGATGGCGTGAAGTTTTCCAGTAGCGCCTACTGCGAAGATGAGAGTTCCCGCCAGAAGCGGCGTGGAATGTGGTCCAAGACCTTCTTTGAAATTCATGCCCGCGGTGGGAGCTTCATACCTGTATTCCCAAATAGTCTTCCCTGTATCTGCAGCTAGCGCGATGACTATTTCCTGCTCACCCTGGCTGTACATGGTGTAGAGCGTGTTTCCGTCTACGATGATTGCCGAATGGCCTTCTCCCAGCGGGCGAGTCCAAAGTTGTCGTGGTCCCTTTTCCGGCCACGCGGCTGCCAGCCCTTTCGAGTTCGCTACAAAGTTTCGTTCCGGACCACCCCACTGTGGCCACTCTGCCTGCGCGTTCGCTGCAACAAAGACAGACAGCAATATTATCAACGATAAGAAAACGAGCTTTCCGCTCTTACCTGGGAAGCTTGTCATTCTGAGCCTCCGTTTCTTTGAAGAACCAGGGCGAACGTCGCGGCATCCGACCGCCACTCACCAACGTCAAATTTTTGAGTCACTTCTAACTATTCCGCTCGCAGCGCCGGCAACAAAGGTGAGCGCAACGTAGCCCAGGTGGCCAGCACGGAGGCAGTCAATCCCGATATTAATACTCCGAACAGCAGTAAGCCCAGCGATAGATTGGGAAGGTGTGCATGGCGCGAGAAGAATACTGGTGCGATAGCAAGCAGCGCACACACGCTTCCCGTAATAAGCCCACAGAAAAGCAGCAAAGAATTCTCCGCGATCACCATCAGAGTAAAGTGCGAGGCGTTGTAACCTACCGCGCGCAGCAGCGCCAGTTCGCGTCTTCGTTCCAACACGTTGCGCAATAAAACCGCCGCCATGCCGAGGGTGCCCAGAATCAGCCCAAGGCCGCCCAGCATTTGGAAGGTGGAGAGATAGGTATTTTCCACCCGATGAAAACTTGCCAGCCGCTCGGAGGTGGCTTGAACGTCGAACCCGAAATCCGAAAGGCGGTCTTCCAGGGCTGCGGCAATCGCGCTCGACTGCTCAGGCGTGGGCGTTTCGATCAGAAAGAGGCGGTAACCTTCCTGCTCGGGAAAAAGACGCAGGAAGTTTGATTCCGCCATCAGTAACTCGCTTTGAAACACGCTATCAGCGAGGCTTCCGACCAGACGCAACCGAACTGGCGTACCTTTGCTCTCGTCTAAAATCAGATCGTCACCGAGTTTGCGGTGAAGCACGTAGGTCATCGAATTCGCATCGACGATTACCGGAACCGCTCCGTCCGCAAACTCACGATTGAGGAGCAGCCAGGGGTTTTCCTTTTCCTCGCTGGTAACGGCAAGAGAATTTTGAAACACGAAGCGGTTGCTGCGCACGAAGTCGGCAGTCGGGGCGATGATTTTGGGGTTGCGAGGCTGATAGAGATTCAGGCAGCTGGCGTCATCGCCCGGCCGCACGCGGAAACGTGTAAATGTCACGCCCGCCAGCGAAGAATTCGTGTTGTCTGGCGTCAGGTTCAACGCCTCTCGTCCTTCGCTCGTGTTTGGATCGTGAACTACCGGCAGCAGAGACTCAGCCAACAAAGGAAACCCGCCGCTCCCTGATTTTCTGTCGAGGGTTTGTCTACCTTCGTGGCGTCTGAAGGAGTCGACCGCGACGATGATGAATGCTGCCGAGGCAATGAGTGCGATGCACAACACACTCCTGCCCGGACGAGAGGTCGCGTTTCTGAAACCGAGCCGCGTAACGGACCACCAACCCGAATTGCTAATCGTTCTTCCTGTTTCGTGCTTTAGCGATGCGGATTGATAGAAAAGAAAAGCGGCCAGCAGCAGCGTCCCGCTTCCAAAGAAACCAGCAACCTGATTTACCAGTTGCAATGCCGCCGCTACCAAAAGGCCAAGGCCAACGACACCGAGCACGGTTCCGATTCGCGCCGACGAGAACCGTGACCGGATACCCCGCGTTTTGTCGCCGCATCTCTTAGTCTCACCCTCGTTCCCGGTGCTTCCTGATAGGAGCGTGCGGGTCGATTCTTTTCCCAGGCCCTGCAAGGTCCAAACGACGCAGAGCGACGATGCGAGGATGCCACCGGCGGCGCCGAGCACGAGTGAAACTTGCGAAACATGTAAGCGCAACATTCTCGTTCCAACCGCGTCGACCCACCAGGTTCGCAGACCCGTTATCACAAATTCCCCGTAACCTATAGCGCCGGCCAATCCGATCAGACTACCGATAACGGCGAGCATTAAACCTTCACTTAGAAATAACGAGCGAATTCTGGAAGCTGGAAAGCCAACGGCTTGCAGTACGCCGATTTCGCGTAAACGCTGTTCGATTCCAAGCTTGAAGAACAGTGCCGCTAACAGAAGCGCGGAAATGACCAGAAAGAAACTGAAGTAGAGGAAATACTCGCCAAAGTCAGTAACACCCTGCGACGCTTCAAGGCCCTGTGCGCGAACAGGAATGACAGTGAAGTCCATCGCTGTCGGATCTAACGCAGCTTGCAGTCTCTGCTGATAAGCGGCGAGGGTTGTCTCAGCAGACTGGTCACCGCTCGGCATGAAACGCAATGCAGTCAACTTGCCAAATCGCGATTGCCAGAGCTCCTGCGCAGTTTGCAAAGGAATAAAGGCTTTCGGTGTGGTGCGATACTGGTTCCAGTAGTCCTCGTCCTGTTTGCGTATCCGCTTGAGATCGACCGGAAAGGGTGGATCCCAATCGGCAAGATGTTCCGACCCGGTAATGCCTGGATATTCGGGGACCAAATCTCTATCTGCAGCCAGGCCCGTGATGGGAACCACGGCTGTCAGGCGAAACGTAGTAGTTTTGGTTTCCAGCCGGCCACCTTCTTGCCAAACATAGTACTGGAGAGAAACGCTGTCCCCCTGACGGGCGCCAAGGTCACGGGCGGCCCACTCGTTGAGGATGATGTCGTCGCCACTCCCGGTTCGTCCCGGCGGCTTTGTTCCAGAGGATCCAAGGGATTCAAGGCTCGCTTCATCCAGTCCGGTAACCAGCGAGTAAGGAATCGAGCGCTCACCGGAACTGATACTGTTGGCGAGATATGAAAAAACCGGCACGGAGCGAAGCGATAAACTGGTTGCAGTTTCGCTGGAGATCTTTGCGAGTGATGCGCTGATTATCTTG
>JBKOZZ010000153.1:0-4041 GCA_046726155.1 Acidobacteriota bacterium | reverse complement strand
GCAGTCGTCTATGAAATCAGGAAAGACAAGCACGGAGAGTACTATGCCTTGGTGACCTTGTGGAAGGCGACCGCGGAGGAAGAAAAGCTTTATGAAGAAAACATCTAAGACAAAACGACCAGCGTCCGCAGAGTCAATTGCTCGTTTAGCAGACAACGGCCAGGATATTTCTTCTTACTTTACAAACAAGGGCAAAATGATGCCGCCCCTCAATAACATGGATCTTGATCTCAACGAGGAAATGATTGAGGAATTGAACGAAGCCGCCAGAAGACTAAACGTCAGCCGAAAAACGTTAATCAAGCGGTTCATCCGGCGCGGACTCGATCAGCATTCATTGGCGCAGAAGACGCGGAAGGCTGGTTAATGGAGAACTCCGACCTATAATACAAGGGAAGAATCCTCTCTTCTGTGAAATGTTATCTGCTTTCGATGGTAGCAATCCAGGGATTCGTGGCTATTCGTCCTCGGTTTCTTCTTGCTAATACTCCGTCGGATTGCCGCGGTATTCTGCGACTTCGCGGTTGCACCAAGTGATGATGTAAACCGAATAGACCTCGGCGGCTAATTGCCGGCTAACCAGCGAGCTGCGTTGCCAACGTATGTCTTGATGTCTTGCAGCGCTTGCGGGTTTCGTTTGTAACCATCGCCCGGCGGCTCGGCAAGGAAACTCGGGCAACCCATGTCGGTGTTCCAGTTGTAGTCTACAAAGTGATGAAAGCTTGACTCCGCGATGCCGCGGCCGAGCTGGTTACCGTGATCGTCAACTGAGTTTTCGAAGGCAACGACCAGATTAAATTTGCGTCCGGTTACCTTGCTTTTGCCACTCGCAATCACGCGCGCATGCTTCTCGCCTTCCGGCACACCGACCGCTCCTTCGTGTGGATGAGCGGGAAAGAACTCGATAATGCCCGCCGGCGAAGCTGGGTTGCGCATTAGTTCATGGGCAACTTCCACGGTTATGTTTTGATAATCGCCATTGGACCCCGAATGATAGTTGGGCCAGGAAATCGAAGTTGTGTAGGGATCGTCAGGGACGTGTCGCGAAGGATCCGGCTCGGGATGTTTCGAATGGAAAAAATGGGCAAGGCCAACGCCACCGAGAGTGCACAGGGACGTGCCGAGGTCCTGGTGATCGCGAGTAGCCATGATGCCGCCGCCCCGCTGCCGAAATCGTGTGATGCCCTGGCAATCGGCCACAGTCAGACCATCTCCGTAGTCGATCGCAAACAGCCACAGCTCGTTGAAATCCGTTTTAGCCAACGTGCTGAGCACGGGATCATTCCCGGCTGTATCCAATTCACGATTGCGAGTAGTTACCTCGCAAAGTGGATTTCCTGCCTCGTCTTTCAAGGAAACCAGTTCATCGCGCAGCAGAGAGAACCGGCCGATGTGCCAGTCGTCTTCGACAAACGGGATGGTAGTTTGCATTAGAATTCGAATCGGAGATGTCATAACTTCCTTTCGAGACCCACATCGCAAACTCACAGTTTGCTTTACACTTCCGGCATCGACAAGCTAAAAAAGCTTATCGGAGATTGCGTTACAAATTAATGAAGGGGTCGCAAATACCTACTATCATACCGAAAGAGCAATCTCCAGTCGTGCCGATACCAACTCACAGGAGTAACTGACGTAGCGGCTCTGCCGCCTGATGTGCGGAAGGCCTATGGCTTTCCGGAAAGTTCTTAATAACTGATAGGCTTCGCCCTGCCCTTTCTACGTCCCAGGAGAACGGAGCGTAGCCCCAGCGAGAAGGTACCTGCCGTCGGAAAGTCGCAGACTTTCCGCACATCGGGCGGCATAGCCGCAAGCCGAGAATTCATCTCAGCGCCTGATCCAGCGACGACGAATCATCCAACAATATCCACTCAACGATTGAAAGCGGCAGGCTGCCGTTCTTGATCAAGTCGTTGTGAAACTGGCCCAAGCGAAAGTTTGCGCCTTGCTTGTCGCGGTATTTTCCCAACAAGCGCATGATCTGCCACTTGCCAACCATGTACGTAATCTTCTGCGTGGGGTTCGCCGCGGCGCCCGCTGCTTCGCCCGTGGCCGACTCGCGATCCAAGCCGCCTGCCTCCATGAAATAGTTGACCGCCTGTTCGAAAGTCCACTTCCCGCTATGCAGGTTCACATCTGCGCCGATACGCGCGGCACGATATCGTGAAAGACGAAGCACCTGTCCCTGGCCGGGTGAATTGTTGGGATAAAGACCGGTGCGCATTAGCATTTCTTCGCCGTAAAGTGCCCAGCCTTCGACGAAAACACCGTCGCCATGTTGGCGGCGAATTTCGTCGGGCAAATGGTTCGCGATTGAGAGTTGGAGAAAGTGGCCGGGAATTCCTTCGTGTCCGAGAATCGGCCTCGGGTCTTCTATCGCCGCGCGAATGTAAAAGTTTTTCGACTGCGGATTGTAGGTGGGAATGAAATAGAAACCGCTATCATCTTTATCGTAAACGCCGGGCGGATTCATAAAACCGCCTGGGCTTGTCGGCTTAAAGGCTTCGGGAAGCTGGCGAATTTCAAATCGACCCAGGTAAGCAGGCAGCGTAACGAGATTATTGGTCTTCAGGAAGCTGATCATCTCAGCCTCGCGGCTTTCGTAGGCTTTCAGAAAGGCCTGCTGATCTTTTGGCACGTTCGCACTACGCGACGTATTGGGATCGGCTAACGAAGGATCGGGCAACAATGATTCAAGCGCGCGGTAACGCGCCAGCTCAGCCTGGCCCAGCATGTCCACCTGCTTCGCGTCGAGCGGCAGCAGGTAAACGTTTTTCAGTAAATAGTTGTAGTTTTCCTCGCCCATCGGTTTGAACGGCACCATTCCAGGCAGACGCTTCTCCAGCCAGTCGGCGAAGCCGTGAATCGACCCCAGCGCCTCCTCGCGCGCCTTCACCAGATCGTTTCTTTCACTCTGCGAAAGATCTTTTGCGAGCGTCATCAGACTGTCGGTGAAGAGGCTGTCTATTGATCGGGCGGAGTCAATCGCGAGCTGGGCGTAGAGCCGCACCGGCTTGGTCAAGTTGCCTTTGCCTTGCTCAATTACGAAAGGCATTTGCTTCAGGCGCGCAGTGGCCGCGAGCGCGCGGTTGCGGGGCGTATCGTACTCTTTCTTTAGTAACGAAAAGATGCCGTTGCTGCATTCGTTGACGTAAGTCTGTGGATCGGTCTCTTCAAAATCAATCACCCGGTTGAAAAAATCCACGCCATCGAGCTGAGAACGGAACAAGAGCCAATCAATGCGATCGTTCTTGCTCCAGTTTGCTGCGGGCATGGCGCGCACTTTCGCGAGCACTTCCTTCACGTGCAGCCGCCGCATCAATATGGCGGAGAGGGAATAGTCAGTCAGCTTGTTGTCCCAGGTGTGCAGGCCGGCGTCACTCGAGACGACGGGATAGTTTTGATTGCGCCAGTTGTAATAGTCTGCAGCCAGTCGTTGCAGATCGGCGGGAGTCTTCGGATCCTGGGCAAACAACGAACCCGTGGAAGCAAACAATACGGCAATGGCGGTGACAAACATCAGCAGCAGTCTCATTGGTTGGCCTCTTGGAAAAATTTGATTGCAAACAAAAATTGCTAGGGACGGTAATCTATCTCTCGAAGTGAAAAATACGGACCCGCGAAACCGATACTGAAATCAACTCAACTCCTTGCAGTGCGCCGGCCTGGCGGCGCTTTGGCCTGCGGCGGCCCCGCGCGCTTTGTTAACCAACCCTTCAACCACAAAAAGATTTCGACATCTCACATCAGACCAAAGCGCCGCCAGGCCGCACTCCAAGGAGTTGACGCTGAGTTTTCACCCAGTCGCTGCCGCCTCGCGGTCCGCATTTACCATCTATGCAGGCTCATCCGGTCGGCTCACTTCCAACTAAGATGCTACTTTGTCGCCGGCCTCACGAGGCTTCAACAGGGTGCGCGCGTTGCGCTGCAGGCCCGAAAGCTTGGCGCGCTTCATTGCGCTGTTACGGTAGCGCTCAGCGTAAGTTTCCGGCGTCAGCTCGAGCACATCCGAAAGTGCTGCGTTTGCGTTTCCCGCGCGCG
>JBKOZZ010000152.1:0-9901 GCA_046726155.1 Acidobacteriota bacterium | reverse complement strand
CCCGGCGATCTCTTCTCCGCTGTTTAAGATTTCCGCAAGCGGGGGGACGGCAACTCAAATAACTGAATTGGATAAGGAGCGTCGTCAGGCGTCTCACCGCTGGCCCTGGTTTTTGCCGGACGGCCGTCACTATCTTTATTTTGGACGGGGCGGTAGGAAGGACGTCGAAGGAATATTTGTCGGCTCACTTGATTCACGCGAAACAAAATTCCTTTTGAATTCCCGCGTGCGAGCAATCTACGCCCCGCATACCATCGAGCGCACACGTGGGTTTTTGCTCTACGTCCGTGACGGAACGCTACTAGCCCACCACTTTGACCCGACCAGGCTCGAATTATCAGGAGAAGGCGTCACAATCGCGCAGAACGTTCTGAGTTATCCGACGGAATTCGGACCGACGGGAAACTCCGTTGTCTCTGCGTCGTCCAACGGTGATCTCGTATTTCGAGTGGGTGCGGAGCCAATATCACAGCTGATATGGGCGGATCGCTCGGGAAAATTGTCTAATCCGATTGTTCCGCCAAGTGTGTATCGGGAGCCGATGATCTCACCTGACGGAAAGAAGATTGTAATGAGCCGGCAGCTTGAGGATACGGAAGATATTTGGTTAGTTGAAACGTCGCCTGACGTGAGGATGACGCGGTTCACTTTCGATCCCGCTGCCGATGTTTCAGCGGTATGGACACCCGACGGCAGCCATATCATTTTTGCTTCTAATCGGAATGGCAAATTCGAGCTTTACCAGAAGCCTTCGGGTGGTGCGGAAGCCGAGGAGTTACTACTGAGCGCAGAAGGAGATGCATATCCGCATGGAGTAACACCTGACGGAAAGTACATCCTGTTTGAGTTTGGCGGATTACAAAAAACCCACAGCGACATTTGGGCGCTTCCGACGTTTGGCGATCGCAAGGCATTTCCGGTCGTTCAATCGGATTTTGTTGAGTCGCATGCGCAATTCTCACCCGACGGACACTGGGTTGCGTTTGTTTCCGATGAATCTGGACGTCCTGAGGTCTATGTCCAAAGCTTCCCTTCATCGGGCGCAAAATGGCAAGTCTCGGTCGCTGGTGGTGACCAACCAATGTGGAACCCGCGCGAAAAGGAAATCTTTTACATGGCACCCGACAGGTCTATTGTCTCTGTGTCGTATAAACTTTCAGGTGACACCTTCACAATCGGTCATTCGTCAGTATTGTTTACGACGCACGCAGCTCAATCTTCACTCGTCGATGACCGCAATGGGTATCTGATTTCGGCAGATGGCCGTTTTCTCATTAACAATCTTGTCGATGAAGGACTTTCGACGCCTCTCACCATTGTCCTGAACTGGAATGCCGAGATAAACAAATGATGGCTTATCGGTGAACATTGTTTACGGTCAGAAGACTATGCAGTGAGCAGACACTACTCCGTCACCCGCGACGGCAAGCGTCTTCTCCGCGCTGACGAAAACCGACACCACAAAAAAGGTGTGGTCCAACACTATCTTGTAGGTTTTGCGCTTTTGGTGTCTATATCACGTGTTGGTGCCGAGTTCGAGATTCGGCACCCTTCGTAAATTGCTGAATTAATTGGACTTACAGAGCTGATTTGCCGAAGGGGGGACTCGAACCCCCACGAGTTACCTCACACGCCCCTCAAACGTGCGCGTCTGCCAGTTCCGCCACTTCGGCTTGAGTTGTCAGATAACAATTGTAACGCAAACGTTTAGTTTGCGAATGGCCGAGTTGAGACTCGGGCCACTTACTTCTGCGGACTAGCTTGCGAAGCTGCAGGCGATCCGGCCGGAGAACCAGCGGGTGACGCTGCCACTGCAGCGCTCGCTGCCGGCGATGGCTGCGGCGCCGGGGTGGGCGTCGCCTCCGGCATGGTTGATTGCAAAACGGAGCGGCTGCCGGTCACGCCCGGTAAGGAAAGCATAAGCGCGATCAGCATGAAAGCTGCGGCGGCCCCAATAGTGATCTTTGAGAGAATGCTCGCCGTACCCCGTGGCCCGAAGGCGGTACTCGATACGCTGCTGGAAAACAGATCGCCCGCCCCGGATTTTCCCGGCTGCAACAACACAACGACAACGAGCACAATGCACGCCAAAATAAATAGTCCGTATAAGATGTAACTTAGCAATTAGATTCTCCGGTAAATGGTGAATAGTAAATGGTGAATGGTAAAGCGAATGAATCGTTAACTGCCAGGGAGCTACAACCGATAGCTGGTAGCTTCCATTTACCGTTTACCATTTACTATTTACCATTCTTGTAATTAACAATCTTCGCAAAACTCTCGTCTTGCAAACTCGCTCCACCCACCAGCGCGCCATCGATATCCGCCTGTGACATCAAACCGGCGATGTTATCTGGTTTGACCGAGCCGCCATAAAGAATTCGAACCTCGTTTGCTGCCTGATCCGAATACCTATCCGCGAAAACGCGCCGGATAAACGCGTGCATTTCTTGCGCTTGCTCCGGCGTCGCTGTACGTCCAGTACCGATGGCCCAAACAGGCTCGTAGGCAACGATGATACGGTCGAGATCTGAGGCTGTCAACCCACTGAGTCCGCCGCTAAGCTGGCCCCTAACCACGCCTTCCGCAGTTCCCTGCTCTCGCTGTTCCAGCCTCTCCCCCACACACAGGATAACGCTAAGACCAGCGGCCAGACCCGCTTGACACTTCCGATTGATCATCGAATCAGTCTCAAAATAGAACTGCCTCCGCTCGGAATGGCCGACGATCACGTACCTCGCGCCCACATCACGAAGCATGCTGGCCAGAACCTCGCCGGTGTGTGCGCCCTCCTGGGCTTCAGTCGAACAATTCTGACCGGCCACGCCGATGTTGGAGCCTTCGAGTCTGTCGGCCACGGTTTTGAGCGCTGTAAAAACCGGCGCGATGACGACTTCGCAGTGGTTTGCATTGGCAACAAGCGGTTTCAAGGCAAGCGCGGTGTCAACGGCGTCGCCAAGCAGCTTGTACATTTTCCAGTTTCCCGCAATGACAGGTTTTCTCATGACAGATTGGTCTTTGGTCTTTGGTTTTTGGTCTTCGCGGATTCAACTTGGAAGTGCAACTCAACTATCAGACCCGAAGCGACAGCGATGTCGCGTGTAACATCCCGAATCAGAACCGGAAGCGGACCGGGGAAGCCCGCAGCCCGGCTGGGCTGGTGGTAGCGACCGGTCAGGGACTCAACCGTAGTTGTTAGCACTTGAGTGACCGTGATCAGTGATTGAACTACTACATATGTAAAGTTGACTCCCTGGCCGGTCGCTACCACCACCCCAGCGCGGCTGCCGCGCCGGGGACCCCGGTCCGCTTCCGGTTCTGATTAGGACAAACGCCAATGTTCGATAATCAAAATTTATCGGTCAACGCCGTTACACCTGGCAATTCTTTTCCAGCCAGGAACTCAAGTGTGGCGCCCCCTCCTGTGGAAATGTGAGTTATCCGATCCGCCACTCCGGCCTTCGTGACTGCTGCGACTGAGTCTCCTCCCCCGACGATCACGATTGCTCCTCGGTCAGCAGCTTCGGCGACAGCGCGTGCGATGCCGATCGTGCCTTCGTTGAACGGCGGCTCTTCGAATACGCCCATCGGCCCATTCCAGATAATAGTGCGCGCGTCGCGCAAAGCGTTGGCAAAGTGCGCCACTGTTTCCACCCCGATGTCCATTCCCGCATGACCTGCATTCGTAAACTCAATCGGGATTGTCTTGGCGATGATCTGGTCGCCCTTAACAGGCTCATAACTATCGACCACCTGATGGTCCGTCGGTAACAGAAGCTCTACGCCCTCAGTTTCCGCGCGCTTCATGATTTCCAGCGCTGTCTGCAGCATGTCGTTTTCAACCAGCGACTTCCCGACTGTGAAACCCTGCGCTTTGAAAAATGTATAAGCCATTGCCCCGCCAATCAGAAGTTTGTCTACTTTGCGATCGATCAGCGCATTGATCACCGGAATCTTGTCAGAAACTTTCGCGCCGCCGAGGATCGCTACGAATGGATGATCAGGATTGCTTATAACCCGACCCAGATACTCGAGCTCCTTCTGCATCAATAATCCGGCAGCGGCTTTCTCGACGTATTTGGTAATGCCCACGGTCGAAGCATGTGCTCGATGCGCGGCGCCAAATGCATCGTTTACGTAGAGCCCATCGCACAAGCGGGCGAGTTGTTGAGCAAACGCATCGTCGTTCTTTTCTTCTTCCTTATGAAACCGCAGATTTTCCAGCAAAAGGACGTCGCCATCCTGCATTGCTGCGCTTCCGGCTTCAGCTTCTTCGCCCACGCAATTTTTTGCAAAGACAATGTTTCTGCCAAGCAGAGTCGAAAGATGCTCAGCCACGGGAGCAAGGCTGTACTTCTCAACGTGTTCGCCTTTTGGCCGGCCGAGGTGGGAAGCAAGAATTACGCGAGCATCCTGCCCGATGGCATACCGGATCGTCGGCAAAGCGGCCCGAATGCGCGTATCGTCTTCAACCTTGCCTTCCTTGATCGGCACGTTAAAGTCAACGCGAATGAAGACGCGCTTGCCTTTCGGATCGAGGTCTTTGATGGAAAGTTTAGCCATCTGTGACGAACAAGGAGTTCAGAGTTCAAGCTTTATTAGTTTGTCGTGCCTGCGCGACAGGCTAAAGCCTATCGGACATTTATCCAATTTGTCCGATAAACTTTAGTTTGTCGTGACTCGGCGACAGGCTAAAGCCTATCGCACATTTACCCAATTTGTCCGATAAACTTTAGTTTGTCGTGCCTGCGCGACAGGCTAAAGCCTATCGGACATCCAATTTGTCCGATAAACTTTAGTTTGTCGTGACTCGGCGACAGGCTAAAGCCTATCGGACATTTATCCAATTTGTCCGATAAACTTTAGTTTGTCGTGACTCGGCGACAGGCTAAAGCCTCGGACATTTACCCAATTTGTCCGATAAACTTTAGTTTGTCGTGACTCGGCGACAGGCTAAAGCCTCGGACATTTATCCAAATTGTCCGATAAACTTTAGTTTGTCGTGACCCGGCGACAGGCTAAAGCCTATCGGACATTTACCCCACTGCCCCCGGTTCTTGAGTTATTCATAACGAAACGTATAATCCACAGTTCCAACATTTCCCGCTGGATTGTTTGACGCATTTAAAGTGACCAGAGGTTCTTCTTTTTTGATATCGGAAATTCAGCACGAAACGGTCATCATACTTGACTTTGGATCGCAATACACTCAGCTAATAGCTCGCCGCGTTCGTGAAGCGGGTGTTTATTGCGAGATTCTGCCTTTCAATACACCCATCGAAAGGATTCTCGCTCGTCAGCCAAAAGGACTGATTTTATCCGGCAGTCCATCCTCCGTCTATCAGAACGGTGCGCCGCGCCCTGACTCGAAGCTGCTGCAGTCGCTCAAGTCCCCGCTGCTCGGCATCTGCTATGGCTTACAGATCCTTGCGTTCGACATGGGAGGAGAAGTTGAAGCCTCGCCAAACCGCGAATTTGGCTATGCGCGCTTGAAAGTCGTCGATGAGAAGAGTTTGTTGTTCAAAGAATTGCCAGCGGAAATGGACGTTTGGATGAGCCATGGTGACCAGATGACGTCTTTGCCCGTCGGGTTTCGACTGACAGCCCTCACTGACGACGCGCTGAACGCGATTGAAGATACCGATCGGGAAATATACGGCGTGCAGTTTCACCCCGAAGTCGCGCACACGCCACTCGGTGCGCAGGTAATCCGCAACTTTCTGTTTTCAATTTGTAAATGCCGCGGTGATTGGTCGCCAAAAGCTGTTATCGAAGAACAAATCGGCCGCATTCGGGAGGAAGTCGGAGCGACGGGTCAAGTTGTTTGTGGGCTGTCCGGTGGGGTGGACTCCACCGTCGCCGCGGCCCTCGTTCATCAGGCGATAGGGGAACGCCAAACGTGTATTTTCGTGGATAACGGCCTTTTGCGGGACGGCGAATTTGAGTTGACTCTTGCGCTGTTGCGGCAGCAAATGAAGCTAAATATTACCGGTGTGCGAGCCGGCGAGAAATTTCTGAACGCCCTGAAAGACATTAACGACCCAGAAGAAAAACGGAAAGCGATTGGCAAAGTCTTTATCGACGTTTTTGAGGCTGAAGCCAAACGAGTAGGTGATGTGGCGTTTCTCGTCCAGGGTACGTTGTATCCGGACGTTATTGAATCGGTGTCAGTTCGGGGGCCTTCATCGGTTATCAAGAGCCACCATAATGTTGGCGGATTACCCGAGAAGATGGACTTGAAATTGATCGAGCCGCTAAGGGAATTGTTCAAAGATGAAGTGAGGTTGATTGGCAGGGAATTGGGCGTGCCCGATGAGATCCTTACCAGACATCCATTTCCCGGCCCGGGCCTGGCAGTGCGGATAATAGGCGAAGTCACCGGAGAACGCGTACGCCTTCTTCAGGCAGCCGATCGAATTCTCAATGAAGAACTTCGGGCGGCGAACCTCTACCATTCGGTATGGCAAGCCTTTCCGGTCTTGTTACCTGTTTCCACCGTAGGTGTAATGGGCGACGAGCGTACTTATGAAAAAGTTGTAGCTATTAGGGCAGTAACCAGCGTCGATGGCATGACGGCTGACTGGGCAAGACTGCCACACGACTTACTAGCGCGCGTCTCGTCGCGAATCATTTCGGAAATTCGCGGGGTTAATCGAGTCGTTTACGACATAAGTTCAAAACCTCCCAGCACGATTGAGTGGGAGTAGCTCCCTTCGACTCTGAAGCACTAGTTTTAAAGCATTTTCTCTGAAACGACTGCGAAGTTTTTGACTCGAATTGGTTTACTGGCATCTTCGCGTTTCCGACGGCGAAATGCGCTGGGCAGCGATCCGAGTGAGCATGCTATAGTGGCGCTCGTTGAATTAATCACAACTTATTCCTGTCCTGCCTGTTGCCAGCCTGTTGCCAAATAGGCAGCCAGTCTTTTCCATCACCGCTATGCCGGACCAAAGATTCGTACATCTGCACCTGCACACCGATTACAGCCTCCTCGACGGCGCAATTCAGATCAAGCCCCTGGCCAGGCGGACCGAAGAGCTTGGCATGACGGCGTGTGCCATGACCGATCATGGCAACATGTTTGGCGCCATCTCTTTTTACAACGCGATGAAAGGCTGCGGCGTGAATCCAATAATCGGTTGTGAGACCTACATCACGCGTGGTAGCCGAAAAGATCGAGCTGCTTCAGCGCCCGGAGAGAAGGCAAACTATCACCTAATCCTTCTCGCGAAAGATTTGGACGGCTATCGCAACCTCGTCCGTTTGACCTCGAAGGCTTATACGGAAGGCTTCTATTACAAACCGCGAATCGATAAAGAGTTGTTGGCGGAACACTCAAAAGGGCTTATTGCCCTTTCAGCCTGCATGTCGGGTGTGCCCTCGGCGATGTTGGCCCGCGAAAACTGTGATGATGCCGCTGCCGCTGCCGTTGAATTCGAGGAGATCATGGGGAAGGGAAATTATTTCCTGGAGATTCAGGAGCATGGACTCGAGGCGCAACAAAGAATTCGTAAGCCACTGGTCGAGCTTTCGCAGCGAACCGGCGTCCCTTTGGTGGCTACGAACGACGCACATTATCTAACTCCCGAGGACGCTCGCGCACACGACGTGCTGCTTTGTATTGGCTCGGGAAAGACAATTACAGACACGAATCGGCTCCGTTATGCCAGCCCTAATTTTTATGTCCGTTCTCCAGAAGAGATGTGGCGAATATTCGGGAGCGAATTGCCTGACGTTCTTTTGCGTACGGTTGAGATTGCCGAAAGATGCGAGCTGAAACTGCCCGAGAATATTAACCATCTTCCCAACTATCCTATTCCCGACAGAGAAGCGGCTTCGGCGGATGATTACTTTGAGAAGGTTGTAAGGGAAGGGTTTGAACGCCGTCGCCAACGAGTCTGGGAACGTCAACAGTCTCGAGGTGAGTTGAAGCACGCTCTGTCTGATTATCAGACCCGCCTGGCCAGCGAGATGGCGATGATCAAACAGATGGGTTTTGCGGGTTACTTTCTCATCGTCTGGGATTTCGTCCGTTACGCCAAAGAACACAGCATTCCAGTCGGTCCCGGCCGCGGATCATCAGCCGGTTCCCTGGTCGCCTACTGCCTCGAAATAACTGATGTAGATCCTTTACAGTATGACCTCATCTTCGAGCGATTCCTTAACCCCGGAAGGATCTCTCTCCCGGACATCGACATCGATTTTTGCGTCAGGGGCCGCGGGGACGTTATCAATCACGTCGCCGACCTTTATGGCCGCGACTCCGTTTGCCAGATCATCACCTTCGGTACCCTTGCCTCGCGAGCAGCGATCAAAGACGTGGGTCGCGCCCTGGAGATGCCCTACGCGGAAGTCGAACGAATTGCCAAAATGATTCCACCGCCTGTCCGCGGCAGAAACGTGAGCCTCACGCAAGCGCTGGAACAGGTCCCGGAGCTGAGGAAAGAGATTGAAACCAATTCGAATGTTAAAGAACTAATAGAGATTGCCCAACGCCTCGAAGGCTGTGCCCGCCACTCCTCGGTGCACGCCGCGGGCGTTGTAATTTCGCCTGTGCCGCTGCAGGAACTGATACCAATTGCTGTTTCGGGGAAGGAAGAACTGACGACGCAATATGTCATGTCGGACCTTGAAAAGACCGGCATGCTTAAGATGGACTTTTTAGCGCTTACCGCCCTAACGGTTATAAATGACTGCTTAAGCAGCATTAAACAACTGCTTGGCGTCGAGCTTAACTGGGCTGATATAGCGCTTAACGACGAAAAGACGATGGCGGTTTTCGGGGAAGGGCGCACCGATGCGGTGTTTCAGTTTGAATCTTCAGGGATGCAGGAGATATGCAGAAAGCTCAAACCGAAGGACGTCGAAGATCTCTCCGCCTTGAATGCTCTTTACCGACCTGGACCACTGGACGGCGGGATGGTGGAAGAGTTTATTCAGCGTCACCGCGGCCAGAAGACCGTCCGTTATCTAGTGCCGGAGATGAAGGAGATCCTGAGCAATACTTTTGGAGTGCTTGTTTACCAGGAACAGATTATGCAGTTGGCGCAAAAACTTGCTGGCTACACCCTCAGCGAGGCCGACCTGATGCGTCGCGCCATGGGTAAGAAGAAGCGCGAGGAAATGGCTCAGCACGAGCAGAAGTTCATCAACGGTGCGGTGGAGCGAGGTATCAAGAAAGAGAAGGCGGAAAAAATATTCTCTCTCATGCAAAAGTTTTCCGATTACGGTTTCCCTCGCAGCCATTCTGTCGCGTACGCCTACCTGGCATTTCAGACGGCCTACCTCAAGGCCCATTTTCCGGAGCACTTTTATGCGGCGGTTCTATCCAGCGAGGCTCAGGACGCCGCCAAAGTGTTTAAGTATTCAAAGGAGCTTCGCACCCAGGGGATAAAGCTGCTCCCGCCTGATGTGAACGAAAGCTATTCCGGTTTTACACCACTGACGGGAGCAATCAGATATGGACTGGCAGCAATTAAGGGCCTGGGTCAGTCAACGGTAAATTCGGTAATTGAGGCTCGCAACGCCGGCCCTTTCAAATCATTTTTCGAGTTTACAGAAAGGTTGGGCCATAGCGGTCTGAACAAGCGCGTTCTGGAGGGGTTAGTTGGCGCGGGCGCGTTTGACTCTCTCAAATCGGATTCACGCGAGCTGCATGAATGGCGAGGAGCGCTTCACGATTCAATCGATGCCGCCCTGGCCAGGGCGCAGCGCGCAAAGCGCGAACGCAGTCAGGGACAAAACGGACTCTTTGGTTCTCTCTCTGAAGATTTCGGCTTCGTAGAACAGCCGGTAACTACCGCTGCTTGCTGGACTCGTTCTCAACTGCTGCTGGCGGAAAAAGCTGCCCTGGGTTTTTACGTAACCGCTCATCCACTGGGAAGCTACGTCGATCTTTTGC
>JBKOZZ010000151.1:0-11439 GCA_046726155.1 Acidobacteriota bacterium | reverse complement strand
GGTTGCGCGCGCTGGTTGTGGGAACCAACACACCAACCAGCGCGTCCACACTGGAGCTGTCGCGCAAGTTTCGGATCTACTGTGATGAGGACCGTGGATTTCAATTTACGGCGGAAAGCTTACTGACTGTGTGCGATTAGCCAGCACGACTGCAGACAAGATCAAGGCCCGGATTGGGGAAGGTTAGAACCGAGCGCGGTAGCGACTGTCGCGGTAGCGACTGTGTGAATACTCAGCTTCAACTCCTTGGAGTGCGCCGGCCTGGCGGCGCTTTGGCCGGCGGCGGCTCGGTAGCGGGTGGGTCTTCCTGGGATAGATCGGTCCGCGCACCGAAGTCTTTGACCTCCGATGCGCGGTAAGTCTCCGACTTACCGAAGACCGTACCCCAGTTTTCCGGTCTTTGACCGGAGTTTCAAAGGTCGGAGACCTTAAAGAATTTTAGAAAGGTCGCCGGCAAGTCGGAGACTTGCCGCGCATCGCAGGTCAAAGACCTTACCTGCAGATTGAAAATCCCGTGGGACACCCACCCGCTACCGCGAGGTGGTACTGATCTCATGACACCGCGAGAGTTGTCACCGCGTCGCTACCGCGCGAGGTTCTCCAAAGAATCCAACCTCCCCACGCTAAACCACCAACGATTGGAAGGTCATCAGGCTCATTCAATCGTCAAGCCAACGTCCCACGGCGGAATCTTTAACAACGATTGTTTGTGATCGTTCCGGTCCCGTTGAGACTAGTCCGATCTCCACACCAATTTTCTCCGAAAGGAAATCAATGTAGCGACGCGCGTTGGCGGGAAGGGAAGTCATTTCTGTCGTTCCCACTGTGGACGTGTGCCACCCGGGCAGTGTTTTATAAATCGGTTCAATCCGCCGCAAATCCTGCGAAACAGGAGGAAGCGATTCACACTCCCGGCCGTCAAGTTTGTAACCGACGCAGACTTTGATCTCTTCCAGGGCATCGAGCACATCGAGTTTTGTTAGCGCGACTGAATTGAAGCCATTGATCTCGGCCGCATAGCGTGTGGCGAAGGCGTCAAACCAACCGCAACGGCGCGGTCGCCCCGTAGACGCGCCATACTCGCGGCCGCGCTCGCGAATCAGCTGGCCCAATTCCTCCTCGCCTTTCACCATCTCAGTCGGGAAGGGGCCCTCACCAACGCGCGTCGTGTATGTCCTGACAATGCCGAGCACGCCTGTTAGTCGATTTGGCGCCAGTCCCGTGCCAACGATAGCGCCGCCCGCGATCGTGCTCGACGAGGTGACGAAAGGATAGGTGCCATGATCCACGTCAAGCAGCGTCGCCTGCGCGCCTTCCAGTAGTATCGAACGTCCTTGCGTGGCGGCAACATTCAGGAAGTGCGTCGTGTCGCCGACAAACGCTCCGAGTCGTTCGGTCAAGCCTGACATTTCGTTAAAGATCTTTTGCGCGTCCAGTTTCTCGCCGCCATAGGCCTGGTTGATGCGATTCGCGTCTTCGAGATTACGCTCGATGCGTGACCGCAAGACTTCCGGCACCAGCGCATCGGCGGTCCGTATACCTCGGCGGCCTGCTTTGTCTTCATAGGCGGGGCCGATGCCACGCAGTGTTGTGCCCACCTTCTCATTACCGAGTCGCTCTTCACTCGTATGATCCAGAGCGCGATGATAAGGGAGTATCAGATGGGCGCGTGAACTGATCTTTACCCGTTCCGGGGAAACCTCCACACCCTGCGAAACCAAACGATCAGCTTCTTCAAAAAACGCTTTGGGGTCGATGACCATCCCATTCCCAAGCACGCAGGTCTTACCGCGATGGACAATTCCCGAAGGCAACAAATGCAGTACGAATGACTTGTCGCCCACCTGGACAGAATGCCCGGCATTGTGCCCGCCCTGATAGCGGGCCACGATGTCGAAGTGTTCGGCCAGAAGGTCAACGATCTTACCTTTGCCTTCATCACCCCATTGCGCGCCTATCACCACTATTATTTTGGACATGATTAAAACTGGTCTTGGGTCTTTGGGCTTTGGACTTTGAATCCGGTCTTCCGACATGAACGTGCCTGTTGGTCACACTAAACTGCAAAGACCAAAGACCAAAGTCCAAAGACCGTTTTTCAAATAAACACAAAACAGGCGCGGACTACCGTCAGGGAACAATCCGCGCCTGAAGTTAGAACAGAAGTTACACCGTTGCTGCGCCGGCTATATGCTTGTCGATCATGCGCGAGATGGCTTCCTGGGAAGTCGCACCAACGACCCGCTCTTCTTCTCTGCCCGATTTGAAAAGAATCAACGTTGGGATGCCTTTGATCCCGTAACGCTGCGAGACCGACGGATTGTCATCCACATTCAACTTCACAACCCGTGCGTTTGCCATATATTTCTCGGCCACTGCAACGACTGTCGGCTCCAGCATCCGGCAAGGAGCGCACCATGCGGCCCAGAAGTCCACCAGCACAGGCCTGTCTGACTGCAGCACGTCTTTATCAAAACTGCTATCACTTACTTCTGTCACATAGTCACTCATTTATTCGCTCCTTTTTGCCTGTTTAGTTAGCGGTCACAAGTGGAAGCTTTAGCTTCCCGGACCTAAGCGCAAACTAAGTTTGAATTCTAAACTTCTCGCCCTGTACCGTTTGGATTCTGCCGGACACTTTGCCAGCGTATGGTCCAAGACCACTCATTCAAATCGCTCGCACTGTTCGCTCTAAAGTGATTACAAACGGACTTATTGTAGCTCAATTATTTCCTGATAAAGCTGAATGTATTTCTTGGCGGCAGCCTCCCAGGAGTTATCCATGGCCATGCCGTTCAGTTGAATCTTCTGCCATGCCTCGGGCTTGTTATAAAAGTAAAGGGCTTCGCGTATTTTTTCAAGCAATGCGCCTGCATTGTACTCACGAAACTTAAAGCCATTTCCCTTGCTGCGAACGGGGTCGAAATTTTCGACCGTGTCGTCAAGCCCGCCGGTGGCGCGGACGATGGGCACCGTGGCGTAACGCATGCTGTACATCTGGTTCAGACCACAAGGCTCATAATACGAAGGCATCAGGAACATATCTGCGCCCGCCTCGATCTGATGGGCCAGGGGCTCGCCCGCATAACCTTTATAAATGCCTACCCGGCGCGGGGCGCTATCATGCCACCGCTGCAGAAAATCCTCATATTCCTGGGCGCCGGCGCCGAGAGCGATAAAGAATGAACCGGTTTGGATAATCGCGTCGTTGAGTTGACGAATCAGGTCGTAGCCTTTCTGCGTTACCAGCCGCGAAATGATCGCGATGATGGGGCGTTGGGGCTCCTGCGGCAGACCAAAGCGACCAAGAAGGTCAAGCTTGCAGGTTAGTTTGCCTGAAAGGTCGCCCGCTGAGAAGTTCGCGGCGATATGCGGATCCGTCTCCGGGTCCCAAATATCATAATCTACGCCATTAGTAATACCAGCCAGTCGATCGCGTCGCGACCGAAGTAGCCAATCGAGGCCGGAACCGTGTTCCGGCGATTGTATTTCCTGCGCATAACGGCGGCTTACGGTGGAAAGGGCATCGGCGGCTATCAGTCCGGCTTTCAAGGCGGAAGCTGCGCCTTTGAGCATGAAGTCATTTTTCTCAAGAGGCTCGCCGAAACCCAACGACCACAAGTCATCGGGATCAAACATCCCCTGGTAAGCAAGATTGTGAATCGAAAACAGTGTCTTTGTATTGTGAAAGAATTCTTCGTGGCGGCGACGTGCACGCAGTTCGATCATTGCGAAACCACACGGCCAATCGTTGCCGTGAACGACGTCGGGTTGCCAATCGAGATGTTTGACGAGTGCGAGCGCCGCGCGCGAGAAAAAGGCGAAGCGCTCGTGATCGTTGGCGTAGCCATAGATCGAAGGTTTTGAAAAATACTCGGGCGCGTCAATCAAATAAGCTTTGGCCCCAGCCGCATCGCTCTGATAAACGCGCGTTGGCCTTATCCTGCCACGCCACTGCACTGGTACGTCCTCGATAACGGAATCGCTGAGTACGGTTCTATCGATCTGCTGATAGAACGGCAGAATTACACGCGCGTCAACGTCTTGTTTGCCAAGCGCTTTCGGAAGCGCTCCGCCCACGTCGGCAAGTCCTCCGGTCTTGGCGAAGGGCACAACTTCAGATGAAAGTAAGGCGACGCGCACTATTAGAAGGATGAAGGAGGAAGGCTGAAGGATGAAGTTTTGAAGGTGAAGGACGAAGCACTATCCTTCCGCCCTCATCCTTCATCCTTGCTCTTAGCTTTGCATTGATGCAAGGAATTCCGCGTTTGACTTGGCTTTCTCAAGCCGCTCGAGCACTACTTCCATCTGCTCGACCGGCGACAGCGGATTCAAAACGCGTCGCATCACCCAGATTCGATTCAGGTCTTCCTTGCTGAGCAGCAACTCTTCCTTGCGTGTGCCTGAGCGTTGCAAGTCGATTGCGGGGAATAGACGCTTGTCGCTCAGCCGGCGATCCAGGTGAATTTCCGAATTGCCCGTACCTTTGAATTCTTCAAAAATAACATCGTCCATTCGGGAGCCGGTGTCGATCAGCGCCGTGGCAATAATCGTCAACGAGCCGCCTTCTTCAATGTTACGGGCCGCACCGAAAAAGCGTTTCGGACGTTGTAGTGCGTTTGAATCGATACCGCCGGAAAGAATCTTGCCGCTGGGCGGCACAACGGCGTTATGCGCGCGCGCCAACCGGGTGATCGAGTCAAGCAGAATAACAACGTCGCGCTTGTGTTCGACCAGTCGTTTGGCTTTCTCAATAACCATGTCCGCAACTTGCACGTGGCGGGTCGGTGGCTCGTCAAAAGTCGATGAAATCACTTCGCCATTGACTGAGCGCTGCATGTCGGTGACTTCCTCGGGCCGTTCGTCGATAAGCAAAACAATCAAGGTCACTTCCGGATGGTTTTGAGTAATGGAGTTGGCGATGGTTTGCAGCAACATCGTCTTGCCCGTGCGCGGTGGAGCAACGATTAAGCCACGCTGGCCTTTTCCCAGTGGCGTCACCAGATCGATGACTCTGGCAGACAGATTTTCCGAAGTGACTTCCATCTTCAGCATTTCGTCCGGATAAAGCGGCGTGAGATTGTCAAAGAAAACCTTCTCACGAGCTTGATCGGGAGACTCGAAGTTGATTGCTTCAACTTTGATTAGCGCGAAATAACGCTCGCCTTCCTTGGGTGGACGAATTTGGCCGCTAACCGTGTCACCCGTTCGCAAGTCAAATTTTCTTATCTGTGACGGCGAAACGTAGATGTCATCCGGACCGGGAAGATAGTTGTATTCAGGCGCCCGGAGAAAACCGAAACCGTCCGGTAGCGTCTCGAGCACACCCTCCGAGAAAATGAGGCCACTCTTCTCCGTCTGGGCCGCCAGCACTTTGAAGATCAGCTCTTGCTTGCGCATTCCAGTGGCGCCGGGCACGTCCATGCCTTTCGCGATACTGGTCAGCTTCGAGATGGACATCTCCTTGAGGTCGGCCAGGTTTAGAAAACCCTCGCCTCCGAAGTCTCTATCTCGGCCGTCTTTTTCCGGAGCTTCGGCGGTTGCTACGGTACCGCCGTTCTCGTCGTTGCTGTCGTCGTTGTTCGCGCCTGCACCTGAGGCGCGTGAACGTGTTCTCTGTGCCATATCAATTCAATCCTATCAATTAGTTCCTAAAAATCTTCATCAGGGGTTGGCGAATACTACGGCCGAGTCAGTTTGGGTTTCCGGGGTTGAGAAACAGGAAAAGGGTCGCGGCGTTAACAAAACTGTAATGGGGCTCGCGAAGTCCGCGCGTCATTCGCGGGGCTGCAACATGATTCTCTTCAAAAATGTTATGCAATTTACCTCGATGTTGTGTGGGTCACAAGCACTAATTGGATGCGCTGTGCACGGCCATTCGTGGTCTAGGGTAAACTCAGATTAACAAAAGGGACTTTTGAGAATTTTGACTCGACGCTCGACTTTAATTTCGGAAGCCTGTCTTTTTTCCGAACCTGTCTAAGCAAGTGCCGGGAGTTTGAAATCAGCTAATGCGCTCTCGATTGCCCGCCAAACTTCGCTACTGCCGCGTCCGGTCTTAGCGGAATAAGCCACCACGCGATCCATGCTGAACACGCGTTTGACGCGTCTCAAACTCTCATTCAGCTCGTTGTTAGATAGCTTATCGGATTTCGTGGCGACAATTAATCGCGGCCTGGCACTGTGCTCAAGCCACTCGTGAAGCTGCAAATCCAGTTTTGTGGGTTCGTGGCGCGAATCTACGATGTGAATTGATAGCACAAGCTGCGCCCGCTTTGCAAGGTAGCCGCTGACCATCTCACCCCAGCTGGATTTTATGGCTTTCGGTACGCGAGCATAACCGAAGCCGGGAAGATCGACAAATCGAAAACACCGGTTAATAAGAAAAAAGTTTAGTGACTGTGTTCTGCCTGGCGTGGACGATGTCCGCGCGAGACCACGGACTGCGAGCAAGGAGTTGATTAGACTCGACTTTCCCACATTAGAGCGACCCATAAAAGCGATTTCTGGTAATAACCCACTCGGGCAATCGGATACGTGAAAGCTGCTCTTCAGAAATTCGGCGCTCGTAATCTTCATTCTTAAGCGGGGGCATAGAACCAGGAACGGCAGCGACCGCGTATCAGCATAAACATAAGCATGAGACGGAATCGCTATCCGTCCCGGTTCCGAATAGACAGGCTTGGCCCTCAGCTCGCGCTGGCAGCTACCTGGGTTTTTGCTACTCGCTCGGCTCGCATCTCCGCGAATTTCTTCATACGCTCTCTCATGGTGGCAATTCTTTGTTCGCTGTCCGGGATGCGCTTGACCAGCGTCTCAAGATTACGCAGGAAGTCGGGACTGCCAAATAGCGCGCGGACCTCCTCAATGACGGGCTCTATTTTGGAATAGACAAACAGGTGTTCCCCGTTGGTCTCGTTGAACAATTGCTCGTCGATGGCGCCGTTATTCACCAAGGCGGCGGCCATGTCCCAGTAGGAAATGACCATACGATAATGGCCGCTATGCTCTCCCAGCAGAACTTCGATGACGTCCTGGACGCTGGTGGGATTGAAGGTGAACAGCCAGTTACGAGCCTCACGCATCGTTGCTTCTCGTCTCAGGTCGTAAAGCTTCAAAATCAAATCTGCATCTTCATGTTTGCTCATTGCGATCTCCTGTGATGGGTTAGATTGAAAGGATTCGGAATTGGAAAAACGAAGTCTCGAGCTCAACGTTCAGCTTGCGGTTGAAACACCGCCAGTAGAAAGATTGAACGCTCACCTGCTGGAATTAACTTTTAAGCGGACTATTAACTTGTTTGAATGCCCTGCGAAGGTTGCTCGGTTGACCAAAGCGGTGGCGTCTTGTTGGCGTCGTCAGCCCCGGCATCAGTCGGACAGGCGTCCTCGAGCGCAAGCGCCAACACTTCATCAATCGTTTCTACCAGATTGATGCAGAGCGCATTGCGAACTTCCTCGGGAACCTCCGGCAGATCCTTCTCGTTGTCTTTAGGCAAAACGATTGTATCGATTCCGAAGCGATGTGCAGCCAGCAACTTCTCTTTCACGCCGCCAATCGGCAGCACGCGCCCACGCAGTGTGATCTCGCCAGTCATGGCCACGTTCTTGCGGATGGGAGCACGAGTAAGAGCCGAGGCCATCGCAGTGGCCATGGTAATACCGGCTGACGGTCCATCTTTCGGAATCGCCCCTTCGGGAATGTGAATATGAAGATCGCGTTTGCGTATGATGTCGACACTCATACCAAGGCGCTCGGCACGTGCTTTTATGCAGGTCAACGCTGCCTGTGCCGATTCCTGCATCACGTCACCCAACTTGCCCGTGAGCATAACACCCCCGCGTCCTTTGGTAAGGGTGGCCTCGATCTGTAACACCTCGCCGCCGATTTCAGTCCAGGCGAGTCCCGTTGCGAGCCCCACTTCGCTTTCTGCCGCAACGCCCTGTTGGCGAAACTTGATCGGACCAAGCATTCCGCGCACGCGGTCGGCATCGATTACGTCCTTAAAGTCTTCGGCTACATTTTGTGAGACAAAGCGACGTGCCAGTTTGCGGCAACAAGATCCAATCTCGCGTTCCAGATTACGGACGCCGGCTTCGCGCGTGTAGTGGCGAATAATCTCAAGCAGGCCTTCGTCGGTGAAATCAAGTTGTTCGGGCTTCAGGCCGTTGGCTTCTGCCTGCTTCGGCACCAAATGGCGTTTGGCAATCTCCAGCTTCTCACGCTCGGTGTAACCGGAAAGGCGCAGAATCTCCAGACGGTCCTGCAGCGCCGGCGGAATCGTATGAAGCACGTTTGACGTAGCTATGAAGAACACTTTCGATAGATCGTATTCGACATCCAGATAGTGGTCCTGGAAAGTATGATTCTGTTCGGGATCGAGAACTTCCAGCAGCGCTGAGCTTGGGTCGCCGCGAAAATCAGCACCAAGCTTGTCCACTTCATCGAGCAGCAGCACCGGGTTAATGGTCCCTGCCTTTTTCATCATCTGAATTATCTGACCGGGCAGCGCTCCAATGTAGGTGCGACGATGGCCACGAATCTCCGCCTCATCGCGAACCCCACCAAGCGACAGTCGTACAAACTTACGACCGGTAGCGCGTGCAATCGATTTACCGAGACTCGTCTTGCCCACGCCGGGCGGGCCGACGAAGCAGAGAATTGAGCCCTTGGGATTTTTTACGAGTTGACGAACAGCCAAATACTCGAGAATGCGTTCCTTGATCTTTTCCAGGCCGAAATGGTCTTCATTAAGGACCTCTTCTGCTTTAATCAGATCTTTAATCTCTTTGCTTTTCTGTTTCCAGGGCACGCTAACCAGCCAGTCGATGTAAGTGCGCGACACAGTTCCCTCAGCGGACATCGGCGGCATGGCCTCGAGACGATGCAATTCCTGCATCGCTTTCGTTTTGGCCTCTTCGGTCATACCGACGTCTTCGATCTTCTTCTTCAAATCTTCAAGTTCGGCTTTTTCGTCCTTACGCCCCAGCTCCTTGTGAATAGCCTTGATCTGCTCGTTGAGGTAATACTCCTTTTGGGCCTTCTCCATCTGGCGCTTCACGCGTGTCTGAATTGAGCGATCGAGTTGGCGCTTTTCAATTTCCAGCTCCAATAATTCAATCAGCCGTTGCAACCGCGCTTGGGAGGAAAACAATTCGAGTAGTCCCTGCTTATCCTCGACCGAAATACGCAACTGGGAAGCGAGCGCGTCGGCGAGATGTGAAGGATTCTGATTTCGGAGCGCCGTCTGCAAAGCATCGGTTTGGCTTTCCGGCGCCAGCCGCAGGTGCTGTTCTACAAGCTGCGCGATCTTTTGCACCAGCGCATCGAGTCTAGTGCCTTCTTCGTTAACTACCGGCGCGAGTTTTACCAGGGCCATGAAGGCGCCGTCGGTGTTTTCCACGCGCACAGTCGTCGCGCGTTCGCGGCCTTCCACTACCACTTTGATTTGCCCGTTGTCCTGTTTTTGCGATTGTAGTATGCGTCCAAGCGTACCGACGCCGTAAATCTGATCAGGCGAGGGCTCGTCGATGGTGGCATCATGCTGCGTGGCCAGGAAAATAGTGCGGTCAGCGGCAAGAGCCTGCTCGAGTGCACGAACTGAGCCTTGCCGGCCTATTTTGAAAGCGACTTTTGTGAAGGGAAAAATGACGACGTCGCGGATTGGAACCATCGGGTACCAGGCAACGTCGGCAGGAGCACGATCTGAATATTCTTCCATAATTCTGACTGAACTTTTTAACCAGCCTTCTGCAAGAAGGGCGAGCCGCTCAAACTGCCGCCTCGCCCTGTTAACACGTCCAATTGTAAATCATTTCCCGAGTGTACGCCACTTTGAGGTTTCTTTTCGACAAACTTCAGTTTGTCGTTCCGAGGCGATGCAGAAAGAGCGGGAAAAGCGTAACGACAAACTCAAGCCGGTCGAACGGAATTACGCTGCGGCGCCGTCGATGCCCGTGAGCCCTTCACCTGGGATGGCACGCCGCCGTTCTACCATTTCACTGGTGATCACAAATTCCTTAACGCGTTTCTGCGACGGTAGCGTGTACATGGCGTCCAAAAGCAACTCTTCGAGAATCATCATCAGGCCGCGAGCGCCAACTTTCCGTTCCACAGCTTGCCTTGCAACCGACTTCAAAGAGTCTTCAGTGAACTTTAGTTTGACGTTATCGAAATCAAACTTCTTTTGATACTGCTTGACGAGCGCATTCTTCGGCTCGGTGAGAATCTTGATCAGCGCGCCTTCATCGAGTTCGTGAAGTACGCCACAAACGGGCAAGCGGCCGACAAACTCGGGAATCAAACCAAACCGGATGAGATCTTCAGGCTGTACGGCCGCCAGTGCTTCCGCGTGACGATGACGACCAGTCTTTACTTCCGCCTGGAAGCCCAGCGACTTGTTGCGTAGCCGGCGCTCAATCACTTTCTCAAGACCAACGAAAGCTCCGCCGCAGATGAAAAGAATGTTGGACGTGTCGATTGGGAAGAATTCCTGATGTGGATGTTTACGCCCACCCTGCGGTGGCACATTAGCTATCGTTCCTTCGAGAATCTTCAGTAGCGCCTGCTGCACACCTTCACCAGAGACGTCGCGGGTAATCGAAGGGTTTTCGTCTTTGCGGCAAATCTTATCGACCTCGTCGATGTAGATAATGCCTTGCTGGGCGCGTTCGACGTCGCCGTTTGCCGATTGCAGCAGTTTCAGGATGATGTTTTCCACGTCTTCGCCGACGTAACCGGCTTCAGTGAGCGTGGTGGCATCGACGATCGTAAACGGCACGCTGAGCATTCGAGCGAGTGTCTGCGCGAGCAGAGTCTTGCCGGTACCGGTCGGCCCAATCAGAAGAATATTCGCTTTTTGAATCTCAACTTCCGAGCGTCTGCGTCCCAGCTCGATACGTTTGTAGTGCTGGTAAACGGCGACGGCCAGGCGCTTCTTAGTTTCGTCCTGTCCGATCACATATTCGTCAAGAAAGTTTTTGATCTCGCCGGGCTTTGGCAGCGGCGGTCGCGTGGCAACGGATTCAGCTTGCTGATCGTCGGTGATGATCTCATTGCAGATGTCAATGCACTCGTTGCAGATGTAGACGGTTGGACCGGCAATGAGTTTCTTAACTTCGTTCTGCGACTTACCGCAGAATGAACAGCGCAGCGTGTCGTCGGTTCGTCTTACCATATATGTAGGGGATCTCCTTCGAGCTTCGAGCGAACCAATTTACTTTGTGATAACCGCGGACTGCCGGGGGTGTTCCGGGTTCGTGACCATCTCGTGATAACGCTCAACGCACTCGTTACAAATGAACGCGCTCTTGCCGATCATTTGTTTGGGAACTCCGGGTGCGCGCTGCGGCGTACCGGTTACAATGTTTGCAACCTCGCCTTTCGATCTTCCGCAAAAAGAGCAGCTAAAGCCGCGAGCTTTCATTTTCGCAATCATCT
>JBKOZZ010000150.1:0-3540 GCA_046726155.1 Acidobacteriota bacterium | reverse complement strand
AAAGACGGGCGAATACATTTTTTATGATTGTGCAGCGGAAAGTCCTAAAGGCCGCAGAAGTCTTTGTTACGATCGTGAAGCTCTGGAGGCAAGGAAAGAACATAAACCCAAAAATAGCGCTCTTGATATGGCCGCTGCCATAGGCATTGAGCTCTTAACGGAAGAACAATATCGAGAGCTGCAGCAACTTGGAAATTTCGATACCAAAACGTCGAGCTGGGTGAAAACACCTTCTGCTATTCGAAAACTCGGTGGCGCCCTCTTTTGTGATCGCCGCTACGACACTGTCTTCATATATCACAACGGTGCAGAATCTTACTATGCCGCCAGGGCGTTCCGTGGCTCGCTAAGGATCTAAATTTTGCACAGACAGCCCCTACCTTGAAAACTGCTTTTGAAGCATTGATGCCGGGACGGCAAAGAGCATACTACCTTTATTTTTCTGCACCCAAACAATCCAAACTCGGGAGTCAGGGATTGAAAAGTGTTCGCATCGTCTTCTGAAAATTCCGAAACCGTTCGCATCCACTCTTGTACAGAAAATAGAGGGCTATGCTCCTCTGTAGGAAGGTCATAGGAGGGCTGCAAAAACCAATTTCGGCGTTCTTACGGTTGTTCGTTCACCCACGCAGCTTTACTGCTTTTGGGCCAGCGTCTGCACTGAACGACAGCGGAGCCAACGCTTTGGACAAGTCGCCTCCGTCAATCATAATTCCCTGACTCGAAGCGCCTTCGACGCGCAGAAAGACGGCGGCCGGCGTAAGCACTCGGGAGGCACTAAGCAAAACGTCGCGTGTGTCGATAAACCGCAACAGCGACTCGGCCTCTTTTATACCTTGCGCGCTGAAGCCGTTCACAGCAGCATCTTCCACGTGATCAAAAACCACTGCCGGCCGCAATTCGGGTGTGGCAACTTCGAATCGCACGTTGTGGAGCGTCAACCCGCGCACATTGCGGGCAAACATGCCGTACGCCGGCGGCACACCAATCTCGTAGTACTCTCCCGCGACTTTCGGAACGTCACGCACTGCTGCCTGCTCTGCCGTACCACCACCCGGAAAGCTGACATGTACGTCATTGAAACTAATGTTCTCAAGAAAGACCTGGCCCATGCCGTTGAGCACAATGCACGAAAACACTTCGCCCGGATTGTAGGCGCTGGTGAAAGGCACATCGGGCAATTGAACTGGCTTGGCGACCGTGGCGTGAATTCCATGGAAGGAGATATTGCGGACGATGCCCACGGTCTGTGGTTGCTGCCCTGCATTTGTCTGAGGCTGTGCCGGCTGCGTGTTGGTCTCGGTGGCATTCGCACCCGGTTGTGCGGGCGGGCGTCGTGGTTGCGGGCCGAGGCCGATTGAGATTGGGCCAGTCACATTCTTCATCACAATGTTGGAGAAGGAAATGTTTTCAAAACGCGATCCGGGTCCACAGCGCATTTTGATCGGACAACCGTAGGTCTCGTAGATCAGGCAATTTGAGACGGTGATGTTCTCGGCCTCGCCGCCACCGAAGCGGAAGACAGACCAGCGCGTGCTGAAGGAGCAATTGGTCACCGTAACGAATTTGCAACTGCCGAACAACGCACAGGCATCGTCCTGGCATTCAACGTCGCAGTTGCTGATGTGGACGTATTGGCTGCTGATGAAATGAAACCCGTCATTATTGCGGTTCACACGATTGTAGATGTGTATGCCGTCCAGATTCACGTAACTGCTTTGGATGATCCGGACTGAATGAAAAGCACTTTGAAAGAGGAAAATATCGCGAATCGTGAGGTTCCGGCAGCGATGAAAGAGCAGATGATACGGACGATGGCTGCCGCCAATCCCGGCCGGTGGCAGGACCCCGCGGCTGGGACTGCGAAATTGCGCGCCTTGCCCATCAATTGTTCCCGGTCCTTCAATAACAATATTCTGAGCGTTAACCGCGAAGATGAGTCCGACATTGCCATCGCCTAAGGTCGAGTCTCCACTGAGCGGGATCGCCTCCGCCGCATGGTATTGCTTGCCGTCGGCGCTGCCCAACAGCTTGCCGCTGGCCGCAATATGCAGCGTGACATTGCTCTTCATCTCGATCGTGCCGATGACGAACACACCCGCCGGCACGAGCACCGTCCCGCCCTGGTCCTTATTGCAGGTATCGATCGCCGCTTGAATCGCTGCCGTGTCGAGGCTGCTGCCATCGCCCTTCGCTCCGAAATCGCGGACGTTATAGATGCGGGCGCCGAGATTCAGATCAGTGGGGTGGTCCCGAATGCTCGCCGCGAATCCGTTGGTGGCCAGCAAACCCGAACCGATCGACGAGATTGAAGCGACGCGCAGCCACTTGCGCCGCGAAAAAGATTGATCGTTTGAATTGGTCATGTTTTTGGATCCTCACCAGCTAACGCGGGGGAATAAATTCGTAAATGAATTGACACTAACTGCGTCAAGGTCGACACAACGGGCCTTGTCATTTGCGTTTCGATTCTCTGGAAGCGTATTTCCTGATACCCAAGTCGGAAACGAATTACTTTGCTCAGTTCCTGTCTACCTCAGTGGCGCGGACGGTGCGTTGAAGGATTGCTGTGTCTTCTTCTAACGCGCGAGTCCGGTTGGCCATTCGCCAGCGCATCTCCAGCACGAACTTGTCGATGTTATACCGGTGTCCCGTGCGTGGGTTTAGGCCATAAGCAACTCCCGGAAAGCGGTCCATTGCTTCAAGCTTTGCCAGGGCGTCATTCACGACCATCGCGTGCTCCTCGCTGGGTTCCTTCATCCACATCCGCTGCGAAAAAAAGGCCCGCGTCCATTCTTTTTCCAGACCCGCGGCGTCAAGCAGATAACGGAACCCTTCTCGCAAAGGCTCGGCCTGTTCCGGTGTCAGATAGCGCGCCGCGTCGTTGATATCGGCCATCCCGGCAAGTACTTGCTTAATGACCTCATCCTTCTCTGCTACAAGTTTGGCAAATAGTGCTGGACCGGGAGAATACAGCTCCCCTTCAAGTTCCTTGTCCGCCGGATCTTTTGTCCACTTGTAACGCGAGCGCAGCAGGATGTGGCCAAAGTAATAAGGATAGTCACCCCATTCATCTCCGATCGATTTGGTCAACCAGAATCCTAAAAACCAGCGACCGTGGTGCTGGATGAATTCAGTTCGCTTCATAGCGGAGGCGATGAAGGGCGCAGCTTCTGCCGGATAACGCCGTCTGGCCCAATCCAGCAGCACCGTGTCCACGTCCAGATCCGGCTCTTTCATGAAACGTGAAAATGCATAAAGATTTATCTCGTGCGTGTCCTCAAACGGATGGTCCCAGAACAAGCGCGCGCGTCCAACAGCGCCGGCCAACCCCAGGGCACGAGCGCGCCGGACGTAGCGCTGGATATATTCGACCTGCGCGTAGTGGCCCTGCCCGCTCCAGGCTTTTTCCACACCGAGGTCGCACTCCATGATCTGAAGTTTCTTCCCCACTTTTCCGTGCAGCGGGTCGGGCGGATACCATGGATCAAACTCGTGTGTAGTGTCCTTGCTCATGATGATGATGTCATCCGGCAACGT
>JBKOZZ010000149.1:0-17969 GCA_046726155.1 Acidobacteriota bacterium | reverse complement strand
CATAAGAGCCAGGAAGACGCGCGCTGCTCCGGCATGGGCGCAACTTTCACCGGCGCTGCTGTTCGCGGTGATTTGCTCGATCTGGTTCAAGTCGGCGACAGCCGTGGCTACATCATCCGCAAAGATCAGATTAGACTCGCGACCAAGGATCAATCGTTGGTCCAGCAGCTCGTCGACGTGGGCCAGATTAGTGAAGCGGAAGCCGAAACTCATATGTTTCGGAATGTGATTTTGCAGGCACTCGGCGCCCAGGGCGACGTTACTCCGGTAACGGGCAGAATACGCCTCAGACGCGGTGACACTCTGTTGCTTTGTAGCGATGGTTTATCCGGAAAGTTGCGATCTGAGGATATTCAAAACATCGTCGCCAGCAATCCCGATCTTTCCCAAGCTTGTGATGAGTTGATTGCTGAAGCCAACAACCGTGGTGGTGAAGACAATATAACCGTTATTCTGGCGCGCTTCAGTGGCGACGAACTGGAAGATCCGTCCAGCGACCGCATTACGATCGAATTACCGACGCTGGAAGAAGACAAGACACTCGACGAGACCTACGACCCGGATACCGAGCCTCGCTAGAATTCTCTATCCTCCTATCGAGTTGTTTAGGGATCGGCCCAGGAACAGATTTTCCATTTCTCATTTCTCATTTTCCATTGTCTATTTTTCAACTACATTTGCCCCTAACGCAAGAAGCATTCTTGCGATGACAAATGGATTCGGGCAGTTTCACGCGCCGTCGCTATCGCTTCGAGTCTGATAGCTGAGTTGCACTTCCAAGTTGAATCCGGAGTGATTCCTTGCCACTTCCGCTCGAGCCGCACCGCCCGCTCGTTTGGCTGACACTCAATAAGCTCGACTTTTATTCCTTCTCCGGCAGGGCCTTCGCGCGCCAATCAACACCTTCATCAATCCGTCTTACATAGATTGATGACCCCTCGACACTCTCCACACGCACGCGTTCGCCGGCTTCGAGGGCTGACTCGCCATCGGCTGGATAAGCCGTCCAGGTAGAACCAAAAACCTTCACCGCCCCTTCCTGCATTGCCCCACGGCTGGAAGAGACCACTGTGCCGATTTTTCCCGGTAGCGAATCAACGCCGGTGCGCAGCGAGTCGCCTGTCCTTTCACGCGAAAAATAGTTGACGAAGATTGTGCGCGAAGCGGCGGTGAGCCCGATTGAAACGGCCGCGAAGATCAGAAACTGAATGCCGAGATTGCTAATGCCTACGATACCAGCGAGGGCCGCAGCCAGAGCGCCGATACCAAACCATAACAGCACAAAACCCGTCGTGAAAACTTCGGCAACGATCAGTATCGCGCCAAGTATGCACCACAGAATCCAAAAGAAGTTGTCCATCGTGAGCTAACCTTTAAGCAGGTTTTTCAAGACGAACCAAATGTTTGCGGGCCGTTCCGCCAGTCGTCTCATGAAGTAAGGATACCAGTGTTTTCCGTATGGCACATAGACCCGCATGTTGTAGCCGTCCTTCGCGAGCTGCCGCTGCAGATCGCGACGCACTCCATAAAGCATCTGAAACTCGAATGCCTCTTTGCCTATGCCCTCGCGTTGAGCAAAACCGATCGTGGCTTCAATCATCTTCGGATCGTGAGTCGCTATGCCGTGATAGATACCGCTCGACAACAGCAGCTGCATTACGCGTACGTAGTTTTCATCCACATCCTTCTTGTCGGGAAATGCAACTTCCGGAGGCTCATTGTAGGCCCCTTTACAAATGCGAATTCGCGCCGGCAGCTTTACCAGCTCCTGCGCGTCTGCGTAGGTGCTCCGCAGATATGATTGCAGCACAATGCCCACATCGTTCAAATCAAACTCGGCACGCAGGCGTTTGAAGATATCGATAGTCAGCTGGGTGACATTTGAAGCTTCCATATCCACGCGCACGAAATTTTTCCTTCGGGCTGCGTTCTCGACTACCGCGCGCGCATTCTGGTAGGCAAGCTCAGGATCCAGTTCCAGGCCAAACTGGGTCAGCTTAATTGAGACGTTTGAGTTGATTCCTGTTTCATCAATCCGGCTAAGTATCTGAAGATACTCCTTGACCTCGGCCTCGGCCTCGGCAGGGTTGGCAACTGATTCGTTGAGGTGATCGAAAGACGCAGAACATCCTTCTGCATTCAACTCTCGAATGGAAACGACTGCTTCGTCGATCGTTTCCCCGGCAACAAATCGGGTCGTTAGTTTCTTGAAAAGCCGAAAGCGGGCGGCAAATTCCTTCAGTCCCTCCTGGCGAGAGAGATAGATTAAGGCGCTTCTGCTGAGCATATTTGTAGCTTAGATTTCTTCGTGGAAAAGGTCGGTACCGAGAGTCCGCCGCGGTCTTCCAGTTACGAATGCTGTGGTATCCTTGGCCCGCTCTTTTGCAGTACTGCTTCCAAGCGGGCGATCTCCGGCAACAATGGTCGGCGTGAAGGATACAATCAAATTGCGCCTGAAGCTGGTACTTATTTCTGCTCTAATGGCTGCCGTGGTCGGTGCGGGTTCCGCCATAGCGATCATCCTCGCCGTCTTCTCTTCACTTAAACCAATCACGACACCGGGACTGCTCGTTGTTTCAGCCTACCTGCTGCCGGCGCTTGCTACGCTGCTCGCCTCCGTCTTTATTTATCGTCACACAGCGCGACGCCGCAGACTGCAGGCAGTGTTGACAGCTATCATCGCTCTGGTGCTTACCATTTTGTTTTTCGTTCTCGCTTCGGTGATCACAGCCCGCCGTCAACCGGTCCAGCCGCCAGGTTCCCCGTCCAATGTGAGCTAAGACTAGTCATAGCCTGCGGCAAGACGATTTAGCCCAATCTGTTCCTGGACCGGGCGCAAGGCATCGATAACGAAGCGAATGTGCTCATCGAGATCGACGCCGAGTTCTTCAATTCCCTGTCGAATATCGTCTCTGTTAACCGAGCGCGCGAAGGCCTTGTCTTTGAGCTTTTTCTTTACGGAAGCAACCTCGAGATCATCGAGACTCTTGTTTGGCCGAACAAGAGCACACGCCACCAGGAAACCACACAGCTCATCGGTAGCGAATAAGGCGCGGGCCATGGCCGTGTCGCGTGGCACGCCGGTATAGGTTGCGTGGCCCATTATGGCGCGAATGAATCGCTCGGAATAACCGCGTCCGCACAGTATGTTTGCGCCGGTAAACGGATGCTGGTCGGCTGTTGGAAACATTTCATAATCGAAGTCGTGGAGTAGTCCAACCAGTCCCCATTCGTTCTCGTCATCTTCAGCCGTGCCGTATCGCTGCACGCAGGCGCGCATTGCCGCTTCAACCGCCAGCGCATGCTTACGCAAACTCTCGCCCTTCGTGTATTCGCACAGCAATTCCCAGGCTTCGTTTCGGTCAGGCATTGTCTCTGTATGAAGCAATCGAATGAATGGGGACAGACAACAGTGTCCGTCTTAACGGGCAGCAAAACTAGCACGAGTGATGTATGGCAAACAAGCGTTCCTACGGCGCAGGTCGGCTCATTTTGATCGTCACCCACCGCTGGGCGCGCGATAGCCTGGACGAGCGCGGAGTACTATGTTTTTGCGGGTGCTGGTGACTTTTATCTTACGATACTGGCCATCTCGCGTCTTGTTAGTTGGGTAGTAACCAATAGCGTATTGCGTTCTCAATTCAGCCGCGATCTTCGCAAAGGCGTCCGGCAAAGACCCAAGCGTATCAGCCCTGAGCAACCGTCCGCCTGACTTGTTTGCCAGTTCCATTAGATAGCTGTCAGCCTTCAGATAAAGACTATCGAGCATGAAGTCTATTGAGTCGTCTCTGCGCCGGTTACCGCGGCTTAGGGGGCGCGTATCGCGCGGGTCTGGGCGCCGTCCGCCTACGTCGCCTGGATCATGATCCGGCCGGCTGGTTGGTCCACTGGGCGGCAGCCTATCGGGGGACGGAAAACGATCCATATCAGGGTCGCGCTGCCGCCTTCCTCTCATGATTTCGGCGGCGGTCGGTAAGCCAAGCGGTCCTGTCTTACGGCTCTGGCCGGAAGTTGGCACGGAATCAGGATTATCGCTCGGGAAAGTGGGAGCGGTCGTTCCGGATGGTGCTCTGCGAATCACGTCAATGGTGGGCAGTTGGTTTGCCGGGTCAGCCTGCGCTTCGCGCGCGATGCGCTCGGTCTGCGCGCGCGTTTCATATCGGATGGGATAAACAATCACGCCTTCTTCATCGAGCCAATGGAGGGTGCTATCAAAAGTCGCCTGATCGCTGTGCCAGTCAACTCCATCACTGAAAAGCACGATGGCCTTGCGACCACGGATTGTTCTAATCGAGGAGAGCGCCAGTTCAAATGCGTCGTAAAGCTTTGTTCCGCGTCCGGAAACTGTTTTGTATATCGCGCCTTTCAACGCGGCTCGATCATTTGTGAAGTCACTAAGCTCCCGAACATCACTGTCAAATGAAATCACTTTGACGCGATCGGCGCCCTGGAGCTGCTCAACAAAAGCAACCGCCGCCTGCTGTATTAAATTCAACTTATCCTGCGTACTGGCGCTCGTATCCAGTAACAAAACAACATGAAAGGGCGCACTCACGGTTGCAAAGAAGGCCACTTCTTGTTTCTCGCCATCTTCCGAAATACTGAACTCTTCCTGGCGCAGGTCGGGAATGTAGTTTCCTTCGGCAGTGGTCGCTATGACGGGAACGGTGACCAGATTCGTAGTGATCTTTAGAGTTTCAACTTCTTGCTGCTCTTCAACTGGTGACGCTGCAGGCGCCGGTGCAGGACTGGGCTCGAGGGCTGAGGGCGGCGTTGGCTGCGGATTGGCGCTAACCTTTTTGGGTATGCGGCGAGCGGGCACCGACTGCGTTTGCGCTACCGCTACAATCGCAACCGTCATAAGAATCGAGCAAATAAGGAAGAAACGAAGAAGCAACTCAGGTTTCTCCAGTTCAAAAGCTGAAATAATCTTATCCGATCTGCTGCACCATCTACCGGACGACCACTCGATGATCAAACTAAGCTAGAGATCCAGAAGGTACTGTTACGATGACTCTTCTAAGAATAACGGTTGCCATCTTACAGACAAAACGCTGTGGCCTTGCCGTCCGATGCGCGTCAAGTCTCTGACATTGCGGAAAGGTACTGACATGTAAAGCCTTGGTCAACGTTTTCACTGGGACCGCGGGCGTCTCGCCCGCTGCGATACATCAAGAGATTGATTAAAGCCAAGCGTTACTCGCGCTAACGCGCTCGTTGCGGGCGAGACGCCCGCGCTCCCAGTTAAGGCGTTGGGGACACATGGATTGAAACTGAACCAGTGCCGGAAAAACCGTTGCCTTGCCGCGCTCTCAGTCCTCAACTAGAATTGCATCCGTCGCATAACGCTTGCCAAAATGAGATCTCTATTGCTGGCCGTCTTGGCCGCTTATGTAGTTTCCGCCATTCACGCAGTACTCGCGTTTCTCAATAAACGTCGTGCGCTTCAACGTGTCTCCGAATGGGCGATGGCCACCGGCTTCATATTGCACACGGCCGCGCTAATAGCTGACTGGGCAATTTATGGCCATTACCCTCTTTTCTATTTGCGTGAGACGCTTTCCTTTTTGGCCTGGACGCTAATCGCGAGCTACGCACTGGTGCTTTACCGCTACGGCACGCGGCCGTTGGGCACGGTCACTTTGCCTCTTGTCTCGGTGCTGATTTTCGTCGCGGTCATTACGCGCTCAGCGACGCCGGACAGCGCAGCGGCCAGCACCCTCTCGGCCACGTGGCTTTTTCCAGTGCATACCACGCTGCTCCTGTTTGCTTACGCAGCATTTTTCGTCGTCTTCCTGGCAAGTATCATGTATCTCCTGCAAGAGCGCGAACTAAAACTGAAAACTTTTAGCGGCATCTTCCACCGGCTTCCTTCCCTGACAACCGTTAATGAAATCGCCACCAGCTCGGCGGCAATCGGTCTCACATTGCTAACTGTGGGAATTGCCACCGGCATGATTTGGGCGTCGTCACGCGATGGCCGTTTGTGGCACAATGACCCGAAGGAGATATTTGCAGCTCTCACGTGGTTGCTCTACCTCTTGCTCATTCTTTACCGTTCAACGTCCAGTTGGCGCGGGCGCAAAGCGGCCTGGATGGGAGTGGCGGGCTTCGCACTAGTCCTTCTAACGTTTTTCGGTACCCGGCTCATGGGTGGCTATCATGTTTTCGGTGAGGCAGTAACTCCGATTCTCAAGTATCTTTCGTAATGTCTATTGTTTTAGTAGGAGTCAACCACAAGTCCGCGCCGATCGAGGTGCGTGAGCGTTTGGCGTTTTCAGAAGACGCATGCGCCAGTGGATTGCGCACGCTTGTTGATGGTGAGATAGTCAGAGAAGGACTAATTGTTTCCACGTGTAACCGGGTGGAAGTACTTGCCGAAACCACCAGCGAACAGTTGAACGATACCGTTGAGCGTGTTCACCAATTCCTCACGGCAACGAATACCCTTCCGCGATCTTTTTTCGAAGAGCACCTTTACCAGCACACTGACGACCAGGCGATTCGCCACCTGTTTCGTGTAACCTCATCTCTTGATTCCATGGTTGTCGGCGAGCCGCAGGTGTTAGGCCAGGTGCGCCGGGCTTATTCGATTGCGCTCGAAGCCGGCACTGCGGGGCGCATCCTCAACCGGCTCGTCCATCACGCCTTTCGGGTAGCCAAGCGGGTTCGCACCGAGACAGGAATCGGCGCAAACGCTGTTTCGATCAGTTACATGGCGGTCGAGCTCGGCAGAAAAATCTTCAACTCCTTGGCGGGACACACGGCACTTTTGATCGGCGCCGGCGAAATGGCCGAACTCTCTGCGCGACATCTTCTTAACGCTGGCGTCTCGCGGGTGTTGCTGGCGAACCGAACTGAAGAGAAAGCCGAGCGCCTGGCCACCGAGCTGGGTGGAGAAACAGTTAACTTTGATATGCTAGCTGATTACCTCGCCGAGGCAGACATCATCATCTGTTCGACCGCGGCCGATCAGTATTTAGTCACCGAACCGATGGCCCGCGAGGCTTTAAGCAAGAGACGGAATCGTCCCTCTTTCTTTATTGACATCAGCGTTCCGCGAAATATCGATCCGGCAGTTGGCAAAATTCCCAACGTCTTTGTCTTCGACATAGACGATCTGGAGTCGGTGATCTCGTCTAACATTCGCGAGCGCGAGCGCGAAGCGGAGCGTGCGGAGTTAATAATTGAATCTGAGATTATGCAGTTTCAGCAAACGCTGCGCGTACTGGATATTGGTCCCACAATCGGCGCCCTGCGCAACAAACTCCAGGATATCGCTAAGTTGGAACTAACACGCCAGCGGAATCGACTCGGGCCCCTAACCGCGGAACAGGAAAGAGCGGTTGAAGCTCTTTTGGTCTCCACGGTTAACAAGATCTCCCATCCGCTGTTGAGCCACATGCGGCGCTCCTTTGATGCCAGCGATACTGATACTATTCAGGCGTGGCGCGATATCTTCGGCCTCGAAGAATAGTTCCGGTCCCGAATCCACCCATGAAAGACCATTTAGTAATTGGCTCTCGCGGTTCGAAGCTTGCGCTTACCCAGGCCGGCATGATCAAAGCGGAGCTGGAAGCTCTCAATCCTACAATTGAGGTGCGCATCGAAATCATAAAGACCTCGGGCGACGTGAAAACCGATCCGCTTTCTGTTATCGGCGGCCAAGGTGTGTTCACAAAGGAACTTGAAGAAGCTCTCCTCGATGAGCGTATCGACGTCGCTGTCCACTCTCTAAAAGACCTGCCAACGATAATCCCCGAGCGGTTGCTAATTGCCGCAATTTGTAAACGCGAAGATCCTCGCGATGCGCTGGTGCTCAATGGCAACCTTGGACGCTCGGATTCGTCCGTTGATGCGCTCGCAAAAAACGCGGCGGTCGGGACCTCAAGTCCGCGGCGGCTGGCCCAGTTGAAGCACCTGCGCAGTGATCTGGTTTTTAAGGAGCTTCGCGGGAATGTCGATACCCGCCTGCGCAAGCTTGATGAAGGGCAATATGACGCACTGGTGCTGGCCTGTGCCGGCCTCCGTCGCCTCGGACTCGAGCACCGGATAAGCGCGCCGCTACCGACAAGCCAAATGCTTCCGGCCGTCGGACAGGGCGCGCTCGGGATCGAAACGCGTTTTGACGATCGCGGGACAATGGACGCGGTCAGCAAGCTGGATCATAAATTTACTCGTCTCGCCTGTCTCGCCGAGCGCGCTTTCCTGCGTAGCCTGGGCGGCGGTTGCCAGTTGCCGATTGCTGCGTATGCAGTTGTCCGTGAAAAACGTATTAGGCTGGACGGCCTGGTTACGAACAAGCTTGGAAGTCGGATCGTCAGAGATCGCATCGCCGGCGGATTGCAGGAAGCAGAGCAACTCGGTACTCAGCTGGGAGAACAACTACTGGCGCGTGGTGCGCGCGAGTTACTAGCCTCCGATTAGCGGCGGTTCAGGACAAGCTTTAGCTAGCCGCTCTCGGGACGCAAGCTAAAGCTTGTACTCTAACTACCGGCGGGCGCCGATAGACGAATGAGTGATCTATGAAATACGTGCAATCCAAATCGTCGACAAACCAACCGCTTGCCGGTCGCACGGTTGTGATTACCCGGGCTCACGATCAAGCAGCGGAGTTTGTCGCGGAGCTAAAACAATATGGCGCCGAGGTAATTCTTTGCCCCACGATTGAGATCTGCGAACTCGAGAGTTATGAACGGCTGGATGAGGCTATCGAGCATCTCTATGGTTACGATTGGTTGATTCTTACCAGTGTGAATGGCGTCGAACACTTCTTCAAACGACTCCGGGCGCGTGAGCGCGATGCGAGTGACCTGGATGAACTTAAAGTCTGTGCCATCGGCGAAGCGACAGCCTCTCGCTTGCGTGACTTACATGTTCATGTGGATGTAATTCCTGAGGAGTTTAAAGCCGAGGGTGTCTTTGCTGCACTCGAACGATTCGTTGGCGGAAAGACAGGGCTCAAGGGAATGAACATGCTTATTCCACGCGCCTCCGTAGCGCGTGATTATCTGCCCAAAGCACTCGAACAGGCCGGCGCTCGAGTGGATGTCGTTCCTGCTTATCGCACTTCGGTTCCCGAAAACCTGGATCGCGGACGCGTTGCTGCTATGCTTTCAGGCAGTGCCGACTGTATAGCCTTTACCAGTTCATCAACTGTCAGAAATCTCGCGCGCCTGTTTGATACTCAGGATTTAAGCGTGGCCCTCGCCGGGGTCGTAGTTGCCTGCATTGGCGACGTCACCGCAACAACAGCGGCAGACTATGGACTGCAGGTTGAGATTCAGCCGCAACAGTTTACAATTCCGGCGCTCGCGCGAGCCATCGCCGATTATTTTTCTTCCAACGCGGCTTAACCAACGTGTTATTGTCAGCGTGGAACCGCGTTCGCGGTCGAAGCTTATGGCAACGGAATTTCAACCACCGGATCTGAGCGAGGCCCAGCGTGAAATTGAAGTGCTGCGCCGCCAACTTCAGGACCGGGGCGCTTTCGGTGAGCTGGTTGGAAACTCGGCTCCGATGCGTGAAATATATTCGCTGGTCGAACAAGTAGCGTCATCCTCCGCGTCCGTTTTGATCACCGGCGAATCCGGAACTGGAAAAGAACTCGTGGCGCGCACGATTCATCAGCTTAGTCCCAGACGAAATAAGCCGTTCATCGGCATCAACTGTTCGGCGATTCCCGACAGTCTGATGGAATCCGAGCTGTTCGGACATGAAAAGGGAGCCTTCACGGGCGCGGCGTCGAAGCGGGCAGGATGTTTTGAGTTGGCCGATGGCGGCACTTTACTACTGGATGAAATCGCGGAGATGCCTTCACTCCTGCAGTCAAAGCTACTGCGCGTAATCGAGGAGCGATCTGTGCGGCGGTTGGGAAGCCGCAAGGAAGTTGAAGTCGACGTTCGCCTGCTTGCGGCAACCAACCAGGAACCGGACGAGGCTGTCGTCAAAGGCACTCTACGCGAAGACTTACTTTACCGGCTAAACGTGTTTCGTATTCAGCTCCCGCCATTGAAAGATCGCAAAGAAGACTTGCCGCTGCTGGCCCAGTATCTGGTATCCAAACTCGCAGAGAAACATTCGCGTCCGGCGCGTTTTCTTAGTCCTGCCGCGCTGTCGGCTTTGCAGTTTCATGCCTGGCCGGGTAACGTCCGCGAATTGCGAAACGTGATCGAGCGAGCTGTGGTGATCTGTTCCGGAGAGCAGATAGAGAGGCATCACTTCGCCCCCTATCCTATCGATCAGCGCGAGCGGCTTCGCAATGAAGACACGATAACGTTTCCGGTGGGTACTCCGATCGAAGAAGTTGAGCGCCAAATGATTGTGAGCACTCTGAAAAAGACCAAGAACAACAAGACGCGAGCAGCGGAGCTGTTAGGAATCAGCCTCAAGACACTTCACAATAAACTGCATCTATATCGCGACCGCGGCCAGCTCGATGATGACTGATACTTCCTCAGTGTTGCTCTTCTTCATCGACGGCCTCGGGATCGGATCACGTGGAGTGTTCAACCCGTTGGATGGTCTCGACAACGCAGAACCGCTGGCGATTTTTCCCGACGAGAAACCGGCGACGATCCTGGACGGAATTGTTGTTCCGACCGACGCCTGTCTGGGAATTGCAGGTCGGCCGCAAAGCGCTTCCGGGCAAACTACTATACTCACCGGCATCAACGCGCCCGCTCTCCTCGGCTACCACAAACAAGGTTTTCCAAACCTGGCCATGCTGGAAATCATTCGCGACCATTCAATATTCCTGCAACTGACTCGCGCTGGAATCCAACCAATTACGTTTGCGAATACTTATACGCAAAACTTTTTCGATGAGCGCCCACGCTGGGTCTCGGCAACCACAGCTGCAGTGGAAGCGGCGGGCTTGCGTTTCCGGACCCTCGTCGAGCTCAAAGCCGGCCGCGCCGTTTACCAGGACTTCACGAATGCGATACTGATCGAGCGGGGCGAGAAAGTGAGCCTGCGTACTCCCGACGAGGCCGCTCGTGTGCTTGCACGCATCGCCGGGGAGAACCGGTTTACGCTTTATGAGTATTTCATCACCGATAAGGTCGGACATGCTCAGGACGTGACGGCCGCGAAAACGGTCCTGAGAAGTCTGGCGAGACTAATCAGAGGCGTATTGGCCGAAATTGATTTGCGGCGCACTTCCGTTATACTCACGAGCGATCACGGCAACATTGAAGATCTCTCTTCGCGTAATCACACGTTGAACGCAGTACCTACTATCGTCTGGGGTGCGAACCGGCATTTCATCGCAGATCGCATAAAAAATCTTGCGGACATAACACCAGCCATAGTTGCAACCTTGACAGAGAAAGCTGCTGCGTTCACATGACCTCCGCAAAGCACCCGGCGAAATCCAAACATACCCATACCGGCGATAAAAATAACCCCCGCGAAGTATTTGGATGGAAGATGTACGACTGGGCCAACTCTGCCTTTTCGACAACCATTGTTGGCGCTCTCTTCGGTCCCTACCTGACGGAGGTAACGCAGCGAGCCGTTGGAGAAAGCGGGACGGTTTTGGATGTTGGGCCGCTGGGCGCGATTACCTCCAAGTCGTTCTTTCCGATCTGCGTTTCGGTTGCGGTGTTCCTCCAGATATTCCTGTTGCCGATTCTCGGAGCCATCGCGGACTACTCAAACCTCAAAAAGAAAATGATGGCGTTGTTCTGCTATATCGCCGTCGGCGCAACCTGCCTTATGTTTTTCGTGGACGGCAAGCTCTACTGGCTTGGTGGAATTCTATTCATTGTCTCGAACCTCGGTTTCGGCGCGGCAATCGTGTTCTACAACGGCTTTCTTAACGACATCACGACCGAAGATCAACGCGATAAAGTATCCAGCCGCGGCTTCGCTTACGGTTATCTCGGAGGCGGCCTATTGCTTGCGCTTAACTTTCTGCTGGTGAAAAGCGCTCCGCGTCTGGGTTTGGATTCCTATCTGGCGGTTCGCATTTCGTTGTTGTCAGCGGGTGTGTGGTGGGGCGCTTTTGCCTTGATAACTTTTGCGAATCTGAAGACGCGTGCGGCGGAGAAGACACTTCCAAGGGGGAAGACTTATATGACCGTCGGCTTTACCGAGCTGGGCCGAACCTTTCGAGAGTTGGCGCGTCTGCGCTACACGCTCAAGTATCTGATCGCCTATCTCTTCTTCAACGATGGCGTACAGACTGTGATTAGCATGGCTTCAGTCTTTATGGCGCAGGAGCTCTTCGTTGCGCGCGGTCTCAAGACAGACCAGTCATTTTTGTTGGGCATCTTCCTGATGGTCCAGTTCGTGGCAATCTTAGGGGCGTTGTTCTTTGAACGTCTCGCCTATGCGATCAAGACCAAGAACGCGATTATCACTTCACTTGTCTTATGGGCGGGAGTGATCATCTACGGCTACGGTTTTCTTCATACCACTACTGAAGCCTGGGTAATGGGCGTAGTCATTGCGATCGTCCTCGGCGGCTCTCAAGCGCTTTCACGATCGCTCTTCTCGCGGATGATTCCCAGCGGCAGGGAGGCTTCGTTTTTTGGTATTTATGAAGTTTCGGAGCGAGGCACCTCATGGTTGGGGCCACTCGTGTTTGGCGCCGTGGTCGCCGCGACCAATTCTTACCGCCAAGCCATGTTGTCGCTGATTGTCTTCTTCGTCGTCGGCACCATTGCGCTTTACTTTACCGACACTGACAAAGCTATTCATGAGGCAGGGAACCTGTTGCCGGAAGAAGCCGTGATAAGCAAGTAACAGGATCCGGCTTGACAGTCCTGTAACGCAAACTCTTGGATACCGAGCAACCTGGTTGCAGCGTCCAAGCAAACAACAGTTTGTGTTCCAGTCGTACCCGACCATCCAGGTTTGTCAGATACTTAAGCCACTCAGCTGGCGATTTTTCTTTCCTGACCGTTCGACGATTTCTCAATACACTCACGAGAACAATAGATGGATGATCCACCACTGGCTGCAATAGCGCGCTCGGCTGGTATCCAGGTTCCGCAACTCACACACCGGACCAATTTTCTGTCGGCTTTAGTAGTTGAACTTCTGAATGCTTCACTCGGATTTGACGGCGAGTTGCCTATAGTCTTCGCCGCACCGAGGATCTTCTGTAGGAATTTGAGGTAAGGATATAGACGGGAATACAAAAGTAGCAGCACGAGAGCAAATAGCGCAGCGATGACGAGAACTTTCAAAACTATTTCCGCGTGACCAGATTCAAGATTGAAATTCTCAAATCTCGAATTTTAGACTATCCGTTTTCGTCGCCCGATCGGTTGTTTGGGGGTGTGTACGAAATGTCGACATTTCGCCGGCGCGGCATCGGATCAGTAGCCCTGCGGCGTGGCGTCGATTCACGATTGCGCCGATCGACACTTCCCGCCGGCAGGCCTTTTCCATGCACGGCCTCCTCGAGGATGCGCGTGATTTCCTGTGAAAGAGTGCGATGCTCGGCAGCAGCGCGCCGGCGCAAGGACTCTTTCAGGTGGTTGGGCACATATGCTCCAATGAAAACTCCCTTACGATTCGCCATCTGTCGCGGCCTCTCTTTCAGCGTTCTGGGCAAAGCTTGTGAAGGTCTGGAATATGTTATGCCCAACGAAGTGGAACAGGTCTATAAGCCGAATTCTGTTCCCCGATCTCAGACTAGAAATTTCAGCGTTCGTTGGTGAAATCTCACATCTTGATCCGAGATTTGAGATCTGAGATCTGAAATTTCAAATCTGAGATCGGAGTGGCGATCATTCATCTAGTCCAACTGTTGCCAGATTGGATCAAGCGATCTACCCGGAGGTCGTAGTAATTTTTCCTTGAGATCTCAGATTTGAGACCTCAAATTAAGACTACTTCGGGCGGGCAGCCCTGTTGACGCCTCCCTATTTGATCTTGCACTGCGAGGAGTTTGCCTGGCCGCATGTGTCACCACACGCGCCGGTGCGCTCTTACTTTAAGCCCTCACGGGCCGCACCATTTCACCCATCACCGCGAATCTCAAATCTCAGATCTTCAATCCGAAATTCTTCGAGTTCTCTCTCGAGAGCTCCAGACTCCGCGGCTGGTCTGTTTTCTGTTGCACTTGTCGTCGCCCGAAAACCTCAGATCTCAGAACTGAGACGATCGGGCGCCCCGCCGTTAGCGGGCTCGCCGCCCTGTAGTGTTCGGACTTTCCTCTCCTGGACTCAACTCAAGCCTGATAATTTCAGATGCAATCCGAAAATGAAGGTTTTGAGCGAATTGCTTCGAATTTCAGCTCCCAATCTGAAACCTGTAATTCCAAATTTGAGATCTGAAACGCGAAGTTTCCAGCAGCGACCGCCCGACCTGTTCACTTGCTAGGCAATTCAGATTATATCAAGCGATGTTCAACACGTACAGCGATGTGCAGGCACGCTTTAACCTTGCTGGCGCGCCCAACCGATGCTGACGGCGGCTTTTGTCTAACCGAAGTATTTAAACCCCACCCGCAGGTTGTTAAGTAGGTTTGGCGATATGGTCATTGCGAGTGTCAGCGAAATTGCTGAATGAGACAAAGCAAGCGCAAAAAGATTTGGCTGTTGCTGATACACGCTTGCCCAAATCAAACCCCCTATTAATGTCAACAGCGCCAGGAGCGAATTGGGAAGATGTAGCAGGGCGAAAATGACAGCAACCAGCGTGATGCTCTTCAATCCTTTCCCAAGCGCGAGCTGGGCCCGGCGATTGATGAAACCGTTAAGCGCATATTGTTGAAACAGAGCCCAAAATGGTAGCCACAAATAGCGTGAGCGAAACTGTCCTGCAAATATTGAGTGGCTCATCAACCAACCGGCCGCAATTATCAGGACCATCGCTGCTACGGTTGGCAGAAGAAGCAGACGACAGGAAGTGAGAAAGTTGTCAGTACGAAATCCGATCTCGTGAAGAGACTCGCCACGCTCACGATGGGAAAACACCATCAGGCCCAAGGCTAACAAAATGGGGATGGCGGTTATCACCTTGCTTCCGCCAGTGAACGAAAGGGCTACCCACTCCGCGATCAGGCAGGATATGACCACTGAAACAATTTCCCAGAGCGCCACCGCACGGCCAAAACCCGGAACAGGATTTTCCCTGTTGACTTTATCTACCATAAACCTGAGATCTCAGTGCGCCGAAAGCGCGGAAGCTTTTCCGTTTGTATCAACCGAGAAGCTGATTGGATCACCAACGAGCTGTAGAGTCTTTCGCTTTCTGTTCCCGCTATCATGTAGCGCATACACCCGAGCTTCATGCAACCCGGCGTTCAGCGAGGTGACGGGAAACGTGTAGCCATGCCATTCGTCTTTTGACCAGCCAGCCATCATCACGTCAGGACGCGATTCATTCGCTAAACCGGAGGCCACGAATTCGCCATCGACAAAAAGCTGGACTTCGACACGAGCCCACGGTGCGGCATCGTTTACCACCCAACCCGATATTCCCGTACCGGTGACCTCGCCCCAACCATGGAAGTAGGGAGGCAGAACAGTGATGAACGTAAAAACAGCCAGCCCGCCCACGAGGAGGGCCTCAATGATCGACTTGCCTATTAGAATGTGGACCAATGATGTGGAGGGCGTGTTCATCTGATTTGTGGCGCGCCATTATAAACAGTTTCCTCTCCTTGTAACGCAAACTGTTAGTTGCGTGGCGCTAGTTACGATTGCTAGTGGAACAATAGGAGTCGCTTAGCTTGCCAGCGCAATTAGCAGCTTGCGCTACGAAAAAAGGGCGGCTTGGGGAAGCCACCCTTGCTTGGTCCTCTAATCCCAAATCTCAGATCTGAGATTACCGATCTGAAATCTGAGATTTGACCCCACCGATCTGAAATCTGAGATTTGAGATCTGAGATCAGTTTCTGTTAGCGACCTCGATCCGATCACCTTTTTGTAAAATTGGATCCGGACTCTTACCACTCTGAATTTTTTGCAAGCTGTATTCCTCCGTCGTCAGCAATCCATTAGCGGCTCGCCGGGAAACTTTAACCCTGGAACCAGCCTTCGAGTTTGTTCCACCGCTAGCAAGAATCGCCTGTGTCAGAGTCAGTCCGGCATGATAAGGCTTCTGTCCAGGCGAGACGATTTCTCCGCCGATGAAAAAGAACTCCGTCGGAACGGTGTGTAAGCCTGACACTTTAATTGCGTCACCGGAAATTACCATCATGGATGAATTACTAAAGTTCTTGAGGTCAACGACAATTGGTGGCTGGCCCCGGCGGGTTATTGTCGCGCTCGCCGCTTCTGGCAGTACCTGGGCTCCAGCGAGAATCGCGTAAAGCGGCATCGCTTCTCGCCTCAGGATTTTCGTTCCGGGCGTGCCTACGAATCCGGTAATCGTTACCGTATGACTTGCATAGTCGCGGACGTTCACCACCACGGTAGGATTATCGAAAATCTTGAGCCGCCGCCGCAGCAGCCCAGCTATCTCCGGCGTCGTCAGTCCTGCAACAACGATTGGATCACCCGCTAATGGATACTCCAGCACTCCTCCTTCGAGCACGGTAAACAGCGTTGAGTTTCTGCTGGCAATGTCGGGAAGTTGAATATCCAGCACGTCGCGAACACCGACGCGATAGATCTGGCTGGCGTTAGGCGAGAGGGGAAAACTGGTAGCATTCGGAAGAGAGTTAGACGACGAAGGCGCTGTCTTAGTTGAACCTGCCGGCTTCGGAATAGTCTGTCCAGTTCTCAAGTGATCATTCGAGGAGGATGGCGTTTCATTTTTCGCGGCAGCGTTTGTAGGGTGAAGTCGAGCAGACTCAGAACCACTGAAATTGGATTTTGGCGGGACCTGGAGCGTGGTGTCACGGGTGACATTCGCGCTTGGCATAGTTTCTTTCGCCTCGTGTCCTGCGACACGGGCTCGGGTTGTCTTCGCTCGAGCCTGACTCCTCGTAGGCTTAGCACTAGTATGGTTGTTTACGGCTCCCGATTTTACCTGCGCAGACGTTGTCAGCACGAGGGAGGCAATAAGAGTAAAGGAGGCAAACATTAGACTTTTCATGGTTATGGTCACTCTTTCCGGAATCTTCAAACGGCGATTTTGCTCGGCTATACAGCTCCGGAGCCGCCACACAGGTGTTCCGCTAGTAATAAACCATCAAAAAGGCGCGTTTCGCGGAAGAATTCTGGTTGGTTAAACTAGCAACAACGCAGGCCGAGCGGCGGCAGTTATGGTGGATAAAAAGAATGCTATTTGGCGTGTCTGGGTGCCGGTAAAGTCGCGGCAGGAAAGAGATGAGGCCAAAGTTTGGTGAAGCGTTCGCGCACTAGATTTTCCACATCATCAGCTGTCTCGCATTCAAGGCATGCTTGCGCAATCAGTCCGGCCTCTCGCGAATGGATGCCCGCAATCGCCTGACGGACACGCGGAATAGCCGACGGCGTCATGCTCAATTCCGTGGCGCCGAGTCCAATTAGCAACACTGCATAGGCCGGGGTGGAAGCCATTTCCCCACAAACAATCGCCGGGATGCTAGCTTTGTTTGCGGCCTTGAGACTTTGATCGATGCTGTGAAGGACAGCCGGATGAAGCGTGCGAAACCACTCGGCTACTTCGTCATTACCGCGATCCACTGCAAGCGTATACTGCACCAGATCGTTAGTGCCTAATTCGAAGAAATCTACGATTCGCGCAATCCTGTCTGCCATGAAGACGGCTGAAGGAACTTCAATCATTGCGCCCACACTGACTTCGCCAAAGCCACGCCCGGCATTTCGGAGGCCGGCAGCTTCTTCCTTAATGATCGCTTGCGCGCGCCTGACATCGCTAACATCGGCCACCATTGGCAACACGATCTTCAGCTGTCCATTTGCCGCGGCAAGTAGGATGGCGCGCACTTGTTCGCGCATGATCTCTTCATTGGATAACACGAAGCGAATTGCGCGCAGGCCCAGTGCCGGGTTCTTTTCGGGCTCCTCGAATTGCGGGCGCAGGTTGTCGCCACCCAAATCAAATAGCCGAATAATAGC
>JBKOZZ010000148.1:0-14525 GCA_046726155.1 Acidobacteriota bacterium | reverse complement strand
GCAAGTCTCCGACTTGCCGGCGACCTTTCTAAAATTCTTTAAGGTCTCCGACCTTTGAGACTCCGGTCAAAGACCGGAAAACTGGGGTACGGTCTTCGGTAAGTCGGAGACTTACCGCGCATCGGAGGTCAAAGACTTCTCGCCGCTTCACCAACCCTTTCTGAGCAAGTTCGGTGCGCGGCCCTATCTGTCCCGAGGAGACCCACCCGCTTAGTGCTCGCGCTTCCGCATTCGCCGACCTACTACGATCCTTTTTGACAAGTTGCACGCAGTACGCGCGTCGGTCAACACTCCTGTACCTCACATGAACCCGCGTAACGGCAGCTCGTGAGGGCGTTGCAACCAGTTGGTTTCGGGATAGTGACAATCACCGCCGATCACATGAAGCGTGTAGGCGTGTCGTGATTTTGCAGAGCGGTTGGCAAGGCTCTTGTGTGGTACCAGGCCACTCAGAACGATCAAACTTCCTTTGCTCACTTCGAGCGGGACGAGGCTCTCTTCCGGCCAGGGGCTGGAATCAAAAACCTCAAACTTCATCGCACCCTCGGCGCTTCGCAGCCAGCGTGATTTCAATCCGAGTTTATGTCCACCGGGAATCGCCCACAGACAACCATTTTCGAGCGTCGCGTCTTCAAGCGCAAACCACAAACCGGCGATATCCACTGGCTCGGTGTAAAGAAAGGTGCTGTCCTGATGACAGCTAACTTCGCCGCCGATCTTCGGTTGCTTGAAAATATACATTCCCTGCAAGAGTAACGGGCGCTCAATCCCCAGGTCGGCGACTAACTCTACTATGTCCGGCGTTCGCGAGAATCCGCTGAAGACGGGATCGAGATCGTGAAGTGCATGCCCGATCTTGTTAATCGATCGTTCCTTACTTTGTTTGAGCGTGCCGTCTGGAAGAAAAGCATCTTCTTCGAAAAAGAAACGAATCTTGTCTCCGGAGTTTAGAAAGTAATCGTCACTTAGCCGGTTCGGTTCATGCGTGGAGAAGATTGAGACGATTTTTCCGGGATCGAAGTTGTGGACCAACTCTTCAGCGCGCGTTCGCAAAAGATCACACGAGCCAGCGTCGACAAAGTCACTCAAAACGAGAAACCCATCCCGCTGATATTGCGCGCCCTGTTCAGCACTGAGTCTCATCGCAAAAGCCTATCACAGGTGTAATGCGCAGCAGCGCATTAGCGTCCCTGGCGTTCTTGTCACGAGAACCGCGGACTTTGCGCCTTTCGTTTTGATACCTATACTGTTTGGGAATTGATTGAGTTATTGGAGCCGGCTGCCGGAGTTGAACCGGCGACCTTCTAATTACGAATCAGACGCTCTACCAACTGAGCTAAGCCGGCTTCGGATGAAGGCACGTGCATTGAGTCTTACGCGCGCGAATTGCACTATACGAATGCGAAGTTTGCAGTGTCAAGCGCGAGGTGTAAGACACGCAGGTTTCGCGTTCTTGTAACGCAAACGTTAGTTTGCGCACACGTTAATGAAATGAAAATAAGGAGGACGCAAGCGACATGGGCAGAGAACAGATGAGAAACCTGGAGATCTCCAAGATGGGCGCTAACCAGGTAAACGAATTTGAGTATCAAAAACATCAGGGCGAAATAAGTGAACAGGAGCACCCCGGTCAACAGGGAAGCGGAGGACAGCGACTGACGCAAGCGGAGCGTGTAGCGCAGGTGATGGCCGCGGCGCACCGGAAGGTGGAGAAGAAACGCAAGAAAGAAGGAGCGAAGACAGTATCCAGGAAAACTTCTGCAGCCAAACGGAAACCTAAGAACTGATGAAGCACATGCCCGGTATCAAGTTCGATAAACTGCCAAACTTTGCGGTTGATGCATCGTCTCCCGTGGACTATGCGCGGCAAACTGCCACATACAGGCGGGCTGGTATTTGCACGGTCATCTTCGCGATTCTCCTCGGTGGTGTGGCGCAATCGGTGCGCGGGCAAAAGGGGGTGGCAGCGCCGCGAAAAATGCCGTCAGCGGAGAAAGTGGTAGATGGGTATTTGAAGACTATTGGAGGCAAGAAGCGCGTCGCAACGATCAGGGATGCGACCTACGAATGGACCATTCAACTCAAAGACCAAACGATGGGACTTGCCAAAACCCAAACCAGGACGCCCGCGTCTGTGCGCACGGAGATGAATTTCGGAAATGGGCAAATAGTCTCCGCTGCAACTCCCAGATCGGCCTGGATGCTCGGGCTCGAGGGAAAACTACACACGCTAACCGACGCTGAAGCCGCGGCGGCGAGACTTCAGGCGGCGTTGGATGCCAGCCACTTACTCGACATTAAGAAGAGTAATATTCTGGCGCGGGTCGTCTCTCTCAAAGACGTCGAGGCGGGTCAAGCTTATGTCGTGGAGTTTTCTCTCCGCAGTGGCGCGCGTTTGCGGTATTTGTTCAGCCTTACGACCAAACTGCTAATTGTTATTGAGGACGACGCGCGTAAAACCACTACTCGCTTTGAAGACTATCGCTCTGAGGGAAACATTCTTGAGCCGCATCGCGTCAGCATAAATAATGGCGGCACGGGGGAATTGACGTTTCTTCTTCGGCAAGCAAGCTACAACACCGGAATTTCCGATGCGAGCTTCAATCCGCCGCAGGCCGCCGAGGCCCTGGATGTGGCCGCGCTACTGCGAGAGGTTTCGCGGAATCAGGATCAACTCGAGAAGCGCTTTACCGAGTACTCGTTTGTGCAAAGGGAAACTCATCGGGAGATAAACAGTAAGGGTGAAATAACTAAGGAAACGGTCAAGGTCTTTGAGGTTTTTCCGATCGCCCATCGCGAGCCAATAATGAAATTGATCAGCGAGAATGGGATCCTGCTAACGGGTGAACGAGCAGCCAGGGAACAAAAGCGAGTTGAAGAAGAATTCGCCAGGGCTGACCGTGACAAGGAAAAAGACGAGCAACGGGCGGTGAAAAATCGGGCTGAGCGCCAGCGAAAGAAAGCCGCCAGCGCAAAGGAAGGCGATGATGAGGACGTAGACATTTCCGGGTTCCTGCGCGTCTGTGAATTTGTTTCTCCGCGTCGCGAGCGCTTCCACGATCGCGACGCCGTAGTCTTCGACTTTCGATCGCGCCCCGGTTTCAAGTCCAGCAACCGGCAGGAGGACCTCATTTCAAAACTCATTGGCGTTGTTTGGATTGATCCAGTAGATAAACAAGTGATGCGACTCGAAGCGCGGCTGGCTGAAGGCTTCAAGATGGCTGGCGGGCTGCTGGTTAATTTGCGTCCGGGCGCCGCGTTTGTAATGGAGCAGACGCGCATGTTGGAAGGGATTTGGTTGCCGCGCATGGCTCAGATCAATCTTTCCGTCAAGGTTCTCCTCTTTGGCGGCGGCGACTATAACCAGACGATCGAATGGAGCGATTACAAACACTTCTCGGGCGATGTCAGTGACTACAAACTCGATGCACCGAAGACCGGCGAGCCAATAGACAAGAAGCCTTAGCGTTAGATGAAAAAAGTAAATGTCATCGGTGGTGGATTGGCGGGAGTCGAAGCTGCGTGGCAAGCCGCGCGCGCCGGAGCGCAGGTGCGTCTCTTTGAAATGCGGCCTACCACGCAGACGCCCGCTCATCGCACAGATAAGTTAGCGGAGATCGTTTGTTCCAATTCACTGAAATCGGACGAACCCGGCAGTGCTCCCTATCTATTAAAGGAGGAGCTGCGTCGCGCCGGTTCGCTGGTGATGGACTCTGCGGCAGCTACTCGAGTTCCGGCGGGAGCCGCGCTGGCGGTCGATCGCGATAAATTTGCTGAGCTCATTACAGCCCAGATCGAGAGAAATCCAAACATCGAGCTGGTGCGCGAAGAGGTGCAGACAGTTGCAACGGACGAAATAACAATTATCGCGACCGGACCACTCTCGTCGGATGCGTTGACAGCCGAGATCATGAAACTCACGGGCAGCGACCAGCTCTACTTCTACGACGCCATCGCTCCCATCATCGCCGCTGATTCAGTTGACCGCTCGATTGCGTTTCTGGCTGCCCGCTACGGTAAAGGCGGCGAGGACTATTTGAACTGTCCTTTTGATGAGGAACAGTATGCGCGGTTTTACGCTGCCTTGATCGAGGCCAAAAGCGTCCCGCTTCAGCGCTTCGAGGAGACGCGCTGGTTCGAGTCTTGTTTGCCAATCGAAGAACTTGCACGCCGCGGAGTTGACACGCTTCGCTTCGGTCCGATGAAGCCGGTAGGGCTGATCGATCCGCGCACCGGACGCGAACCTTACGCAGCGGTGCAGTTGCGCCAGGAAAATTTAATGGCTGACGCGTACAGCCTTGTCGGCTTTCAGAATCATCTACGTTATGGCGAACAGGCGAGAGTGTTGCGGCTGATACCCGGGATGGAGCAAGCCGAGTTTTTGCAGTTTGGCCAGATTCACCGGAACACTTACATCTGCTCGCCGCGTGTGCTGTCCGCAACGATGCAAATGCGCGATCGGCCGAACATCTTTTTTGCGGGACAAATCACCGGAGTCGAAGGTTACGTTGAATCGGTGGCGATGGGCTGGCTCGCCGGACAAAATTCTGCACGACTTTGTTTGGGGCGTGAATTGATTCGGGCCCCGCGCTTGAGTGCGATGGGCGCATTGGCTCGTTATGTTTCCAACACGGAAACAAAAAACTTCCAGCCAGTCAACATCACTTTTGCCCTCCTTGAGCCGCTGGCAGAACAAGATCGCAGGCGCGCACGTAGAAAACGAGACAGGCACCAACTTCAGGTCGAACTAGCGTTGAAAGAATGGGACAGCTGGCTTCAAGAGGTATACAACGAGTTACCGGCTTTTCAGGCCTTCGCCTGAACAGACCGGTCATGCCAGGCACGCTCCGGCCGAAGTCTTGTTTTCTGCTGGTAGGTTTCGCGTTGCTTGGCCTGAGCTTCGTAACGATCGTCGTTGCCCAATCGGGGCGCAATAAGGACAGTACGCCAAAGAAAACTGTTCCGACCAGCAACAGGTCAACCGGTCCCACCGAACCCGGCAAGTCTCCTACAGAAGCTTCTAACTCGAGTTCCAATACCCCGGGTTCTGGTAGTCAGTCGCAGTCCCGCCCGAAGGAACGCCCCAAAGATAGCGCAAGCGACGAGGTCGACCCATCGGATACGGTACGCGTGATCTCCAATCTCGTGCCCATTCCAGCTTCGGTAGTGGATCCAAAGGGCTTCGCCATCATCGGTTTGAATCTCGAGGATTTTGAGTTGCGAGTTGATGGCCTGGTAAAACCGATCAGCGATATGACGCGAGCGGAAACGAGCGTGCGCCTGGCCATGCTTTTCGACAACAGCGGTAGTTTGGATATGGCCCGCGAGTTTGAGAAGCAAGCAGCGATGCATTTCTTCCGTAAAGTAATGCGGCGCTCGGACGAGGCGGCAATTTATTCTGTTGAGACTGATAGTTACCTGGCTCAACCGCTTACTAATGACGTTGTAAAACTGGAACGAACGATCGAAAGCTTTGGCAAACCAGAGGGATCGACATCCCTTTTCGATGCGATCATCGATGCCGCGGCTTATCTTCGTCCTTACACCGGCCGGCGAGTGTTGGTAATTGTCTCGGATGGCGTGGAGACTACCAGCCGCAATGACTTTGAAACGACAATCCAGCGGGTGCTCGCCGACGACTGTCAGATCTTCATAGTGCAGACCGGACTCTACGATGGCGCCAACCTGCGCGCGCTTGCCGCCGAGCGGAGGATGGAACAACTTGCGGGCCAAACCGGTGGCGCAGTTTACATTCCCAAGACAACCAACGAACTGGATCTGGCCTTCCAGCAGATCGCGGCGGACCTCGCTCATCAATACGTGCTGAGCTATTACCCGGGGGATGAACGGCACGATGGCCGCTTTCATGTCATTGATCTTCGCGTCAGATCACGTAAAGACGTGCGCGTGCGAGCGCGCAAGGGATACTATTCTCCCAAGGCGTCGAATGTTGCTGCGAATGAGTGGTGACAGATTCTGAGATCTCAAATGTGAATGCAACGCAATTAGTTTGCGTTGTCGGTTGACAGCTCAAGAACCGTCCGCAAACTACAGTTTGCGTTACAAGAAAAGATCAGATCTCAGATCTCAGATCTCGTATCTCGTATCTCAGATTTGAGATTTTGGACCGAAATCTATGGAGCAACTGTTAACCCAGTTTCTCGAGCACCTGCGGTACGAACGCAACCTCAGCGAACATACCCTGCGCAATTACCAGAGCGACATCGAGCAGTTTCACGACTACCTGGCGCCCGCCAACGCGCGCACCGGGAAGAGAACAGAACCTGCGATCTCAAACATCGACCACATCACCGTCCGCGAGTGGCTGGCAACGCTTCACGCGGCGCAGAAACAGAAAACCTCCATAGCGCGCAAGCTCGCTGCCCTGCGAACATTTTTTCAATTTCTCGTGCGCGAGGGAGTGCTGGAGATTAATCCGGCCAAACTCGTATCAACCCCGCGATTGGAAAAGAAACTTCCAAAACATCTCTCAATTGAAGAAGCGATTAAATTTGTGGAGACTCCCGATCTGGAAACCGATTTGGGCAAACGCGACCGGGCGATACTGGAGCTGATGTATGCGACGGGCGTGCGCGTAGCGGAGTTGACCAAGCTCAATCTTGGCCACATTGATTTTAAGAACCGGCTGATTCGGGTGACCGGAAAGCGGCGCAAAGAGCGCATCGTCCCGTTTGGCGAGCCAGCACTGGCAGCTCTGAAAATGTATCTGGAAATCCGCGAAGGATTACTGGATGCGGCGCCTGTTTCGGAACGAGAACCGGAGGCGTTGTTTCTTAACTACCAGGGAACGCGAATAACTACACGTTCCGTCGGCCGCATGGTTGAGAAGTACATACGCCTATGCGCGGGAAGATACGATATTAGTCCGCATGCGCTGCGCCATTCGTTTGCCACCCATCTACTCGACAGCGGCGCCGATCTGCGCGATATCCAGGAACTGCTTGGCCACGCTCGCCTGTCAACGACGCAAATCTATACGCACGTTTCTATGGAAAAGCTGATTGAGGTTTACGACAAGGCCCATCCGAAGGCGTGAAAGAGTTTCGAGTTTCGAGTTACAAATTTCAAGCAAAACTGTAGCTGAAGTTGCAAGACGCTGCTTGAGGCTTAGCTTGGGAACTCGAAACCCGAAACTCGGAACTCGGAACTCAAAACTTACAACGTCGCGTGTTCATCTTCACCGTTGGCGCGTTCCACCAACGCCTGACAAACAGCATCGAAACGGGCAGTAGGCAGGGCTTCCAGACGGCGTTCATCGATTAGCTTGCCGCAACGGGCGCAGACGCCGTACGAACCTTCTTCGATTCGCATCAGCGCCTGATCTATATCGGCGATCATCTGCGATTCACGTTCACCCAGTCTTAAGGCGAGCTCTTTGTTCACGTCCATCAGCGACATATCCACGGTGTCTTTCACGCCGTCGTCCGAGAGTTCGAGTGCAGCAGTCTGACCGTCGGTGACGTGTTCCGCATGTTTACGTAGTTCATCGATAAGTAATTGTTTGAAGTGAGTTAATCTCTCAGGCTGCATTGGCTTCCCCTGCCTTAATCTTTTGGGTTCTTTTCTGGCGATCTGTTTTTGAGGGAGTGGGATTATAACTTACGAGGTTTGATTAAGCGTAACGGCGAGACGAGATTCAGGTAGATTGTTGGTTTTATTTTAAGCGCAAACTAAGGTTGGCGTTACACAACTAAAACTTCCAGGTCAATGAGAAGCGCACGGAGCGAGGGCTGCCTGGCGAAATATTGTCGTTGCCGTCGGCATTGATAAAGTATTTTTTGTCGAACAGGTTTTCCAGGTTCGCCTGAACGCCGACCTTTTCAGTGATCGTGTAGTACAAGGCTGTGTCTGCTCTAGTGTAACCAGGCAGGACCACCTTGTTATCAATCGCCGCAAACATATCGGAACGATGGATGAGGCCCAGACCGGCGCCCCATTTTTTGGCGAACCGGTAATTGTTCCACAAGGAGAATGTATGATGAGGAACCTGACCCACTTGTGCTCCTTTGGGTGCAGCGATTGTGGCGCTGGTAACGCGGGCGTCCTGATAGGCATATCCTCCCACCATCTGCCAATCCCGCGTTAAACGGCCGTTGAGTCCGAGCTCCACCCCACTAGTCTGCTGGCTGCCTGTTTGCACGATCTTCGTCGGATCGTTTGGATCAGTCGCCCTGGTGTTGGTTCGCACTAAGCGATAAGCCGCGGTAGTCAGAGAAAGGGATTGAAGCAAGTCCCACTTCGCGCCAAATTCGTAATTGCTAAACTTTTCGGGTTTTAGCATTTGCGTGATGGCCGTCAGAGAAGAGAATTGATCTCCGGAGCTGGGCAGATACGAAACGCTGTAACTGGCGTAAAGGGAAAGAGGCAGAATCGGCTTGAACACAACACCCGCGCGGGGAGACCAGAGATTGTCTACGCGGCGCAAATTGTCGTTGTTTCTGTTGTTGTGAAATCTCAGGTTGAAATGATCAAAGCGCAGGCCGGCCAACACCTGAACTTTTGCAGACAATTCGATCTGATCCTGGGCGTAAGTTGCGGCCACCTTGGCCTTGACATTGTTGTCAGCGTCTGTCGCGTTTTGCCGAAAAGTTACTGGCGTGCTGATCGTCGGGTTAGCAAAAGGAACCGAAATTGAAGTCGATGTGTTATTGAAAAAACCCGTGTTACGGAAGTTGTATGACATTTGGCGCCCGAATTCCGCTCCTGCCAAAAGTGTGTGTCGTAGAGAGCCGGTCTTGATTGCGTATGTAACATCTGTTTGGTTGAAAATATTCCGGCGCCGCGTGGCGTTGTTATAAGCGGAGAGATTGACGCGAGTCTGATCGGCGTTCACTGCACCCGGAACGAAGTTTTGGTAGAACCTACTATACGCGCCAAACAAGGTTCGATTGTGAATGTTGAGATCACCGATCTGGTGATCGAGCACTGCTGAAGCAAGATTCACGCGCGCGCGTACCAGACTGTCGTTCGGATTGCCGAAGAACGTAGAGGTGTCGGCGTCAGACGGTCGCCCGCGAAAAGAGGGAATGCCACGGTCCGCAACGCGGTTATCGCGAAAGTGTTCATAGCCGGCTCTGATTTGGGTACGCTTGCCGGCGATAATGGTCAAGGTGGGATTAATGCCGAACCGATTTAGATCAACTTGATTGCGGAAGCTGCCGGAATTCTCATACATGCCGTTAAGTCGAAAGGCAACGCGATTATTGAAAGCCCGGTCAAAATCGCCCAGAATCCGTTTGTTGCCGTAAGATCCGCCCTGAAACGTCAACTCGTTCGAGCGAGCAAAACCAGCCTGTTTGGTCACCCGATTGATCACGCCGCCGCCGCCACCGCGGCCGAAGATCATGGCGTTTGGCCCTTTCAATGCCTCTACGCGATCGAGGTTATATAAGTCGCGATAATACTGAACGTCATCGCGCACGCCGTCGAGGAAGAAGTCGGCTGAGGAACTGTTGCCCCTAATGACAACCTGATCACGATTGTTTTCTCCCTGGATCGCAGTGATGCCCGGAATATAACGAACCACGTCGGCGATACTTTGCATACCCTGGTCCTTAATCACTTCTCGCGAGAGAACGCTTATTGATTGCGGGATGTCATGCAACGGCGTGAGCGTTTTGGTGGCACTGGACACAGAAAACGTGTCGTAGCCGGCCATGTCGGTAACCGTCACCGTGGCACTATACTCGGCGAGCTGAAGAACGATCTCTAATGGTTCAAAACTCGTCGGCTTAGAGCGGACAATCACTGACGCTTCCGCAAAGCCTTCGGCGGAAAATTTCAGCGTATATTCGCCGGGCTCGAGCAGCAGTGAAAATTCGCCGTCGGCGTTGGTCAGGGCAGTGGAATCAACCCGGCCATTTTTGGCAGCCGTGATTTTCACTCCGCTGATAGCAGCATGATTCTGATCGACCACTTTTCCCCGAAGTTGAGACTGCATCACCAGTTCGCCAGCCTGGGCCGTGGAATACACGGCCGCGGCAAGCAGGAAAAGACATGAGAACCTGAAAATAAAGCTTAAAGTATTTTTCGCTGGCATTGTTTTTATGAAGATCGCCGCCCGAGTGGGATGAAATTGAAAACCGTTTTCAATTTCTAGATGGCAGGATAGCCGGGAAGGCGTGCGACTGTCAACAGAGATAATTGAGAATCCGGTTTTTGGTTGAATGAGGGTTCTTCTGGCATCAGGCCGATGAAGGATGCCCAGGAAAGGGTATTGCGTGTCAGAAACGCGTCTACTTCTCGTCGGCGCAGATTAATTCGGCGGCCAGAAGGGGAATCGTAAGCTCGTGATGCCCGGTGATAGAAAAGCCGCGACCGGCACCGTCCGCATTTGGGCGTCGGACGACATTCGTTAGCGGCCGGTAAGATTGTATGAAGTCGAAGTTTGCGGTGGTGATGTCCGACAATTGATTGCCGAGGTTGCGCACGAGAGTGACCGCTTTCAAGAAAACTTCAGGCAGCGTAACTGCCGAGCCAACATTCAAGTAAACTCCGCCACCGTCCATGCGGCGGACAAGCTCGGCCAGTAATCTAAAATCCGTGTGGCTGGTAGCACCGAGCGCAGCGCCGTCCGATTCAGGATGAAAGTGGCCAATGTCACCGCCAATGGTGAGATGAACGGTGAAAGGAGCTCGCGCCTGATAGGCGGCGCATAGCAAAGAGTAGCCGGCATGTTTTGGATTGAGGGCTAACAAGGCGCGACCGGTTGCTTCGCCTAAGCCGATCCCTTCCCTGGCGCCTTCCCGCGCCGAGCGGTTCAAAAGTTTTCCTGTTTCATCCGCGCCCCCGAATGCCCCTTCACCAAGAGTGGCATCAACGTCCTCCGAAGTGGAACCAACCATGGCAATCTCGGAATCGTGAACGAGAACAGAACCGTTGGCCGCGATGGCGGTAACAAAACCGCGTTTCATAAGATCAATGACCACCGGGCCCAGGCCCGTTTTAATTACGTGGCCGCCGATACCCCAGATGATCGGTTTCCGCAACTCACGAGCTCGCCGCATACGGGCGGCGATCGCTCTTAAGTTTTGAACCGCAAGAATATTTGGGAGGCTGGCGAGGAAGTCCTTTAACGATGAGTCTGTTTGAACGAGATGAGCAAAGTCGTCAAGTGAAACCTTGCTGGGCCGTGAAGCGAGCGGATAGGTTTTGACAGCATGCAACTCCAACGGTTTCAGTTGGTCGTCATAAATCGACATCGGCGTTAATCAGAATCCTTTAGGGAAGCTTTTCAAGATCGGCTAGATCTTTCAGTCAGTAAGCCTTGTCGGCGGCATCCGCTTCTGCGTGGGAAGAGAAGACAGCAAAGGCTGAGCGGTCCAACCTTGGTTGTTCCGTTTCGAACTCTTCGAGTGATCCTGATTGGTCCGCCATCGTTCGTCGTAATTATATCACGCGATTTTTTTGTCTTCGCGACGAGAATTTCCATTACCGTTTTTCGCGAGAGGGCCGTTGAGCAAAGGACGCAGCACCTGGCCCGTATGTGATCGCCGCGAGCGCACAACTTCTTCCGGAGTACCGGCGGCCACCACACGGCCGCCATGTTCTCCGCCTTCTGGTCCAAGGTCGATGATGTAGTCGGCAGATTTAATAACGTCAAGATTGTGTTCGATCACGATTATGGTGTTGCCCATCGAGACCAGCCGTTGGAGCACGTCGAGCAGCTTGTGAACATCCGCAAAATGAAGACCGGTGGTCGGCTCGTCGAGCATGTAGACGGTGCGGCCTGTCGCCCGTTTTGAAAGCTCCTTAGCTAACTTAATACGCTGTGCTTCGCCGCCTGAAAGCGTCGTAGCCGACTGTCCCAGCTTCAGGTAACCAAGTCCCACGTCGAGCAGCGTCTGTAGTTTCTGCTGAATTTGCGGGACGTTTTCCAACAAAGGCAACGCTTCTTCGACGGTCGTGTCGAGCAATTCGGCAATCGATTTCCCTTTATATTTGACTGAAAGCGTTTCGCGATTATAGCGAGCGCCTCGACAGACGTCGCAAAGGACATAAACGTCAGGCAGGAAGTTCATTTCGATCCGCTTCATGCCGTCGCCTTCACAACCCTCGCAGCGCCCGCCCTTTACATTGAATGAAAAGCGACCAGGTTTATAGCCCCGCTCGCGAGACTCCGGAAGCATGGCATAAAGCTCTCGCAGCGGAGTGAACAGCCCGGTGTAGGTAGCGGGATTGGACCGCGGCGTGCGGCCTATAGGCGATTGATCTATCTCAATCACCTTGTCGATATGTTCCAATCCCTCGATAGCCGTGCAGGCTCCCGGCTCCGCAAGCGAACCGTAAAGATGACGCGCCAGTGCCGGATAAAGAATATCCGCGACGAGAGTTGATTTACCGGAACCCGAAACTCCCGTGATGACTGTCAATAATCCCAGCGGAAAAGCGACGTCAATCTCTTTTAAATTGTTGGCTCGCGCTCCATGAACGGTCAGGTATTTTCCGTTTGCAGAACGTCTCTGCGACGGCACCTCAATCCTTTTCAGGCCGCTGATGTAAAGACCGGTAACTGAACGAGGGTTATTCGCAACATCTTCCGCCGTTCCGCATGCCACCAACTCGCCACCGTGAGCGCCCGCACCCGGTCCCAGATCCACGACGTAATCGGCGCGGCGAATAGTTTCTTCATCATGCTCAACGACCAGAACGGTGTTGCCAAGATCGCGAAGCGCCGCCAATGTGTCGAGCAGTTTTTGGTTGTCGCGAGGATGAAGGCCAATCGAAGGCTCGTCGAGTACGTACAATACGCCACGAAGCTGTGAGCCAATCTGGGTGGCCAGCCGAATGCGCTGGCCTTCACCACCCGACAAAGTTGATGATGACCGGTCCAGCGTGAGATATCCCAGGCCCACACTCGCCAGAAAACGCAGCCGGCTTTTTATTTCGCGAAGTATCTGACCAGCTATCTGCTCCTCGCGAGCATTCAACTTGATCGCTTCAAAAGCGGAAACTGAGTCTTCAATCGGCAGGGCCGTGTATTCCGCGATTCCCCGACCACCTAAACGCACCGAAAGCGAGTCGGAGCGGAGACGCCTTCCTTTGCAATCAGGACAGGTTGACGGTGAAACGAGTTCCTCCAGGGTGGCCCTGACTCTTTCCGAAGGCGCTTCGTTAAGCCGTTCGCGCAGCCAACGTAAAGCACCCTTCCACGGGTTTTGATACGAGTAGAGTCCCTGACGAAAGGTTAACTGGCCGCTCACTCCGTGGAAGAACCCATCGCAAACTTCTTTTGGCAGCTCAGCAAATGGCTTTTTCACGTCGGCGTTGAAGTGCTTCGCGACGGCGAGCAACGCACTCTTCAGGTACGCCGAGCCTTGTTTATCAGCTAGCCCCATGAAGGTGAGTTTGTCCGCGGCGACGTTTGCGTCGGGAATCAGCTTAGCCGGATCCACTTCCAGGACTGTGCCCAGTCCGTGGCAACGTTTGCACGCCCCATAAGCGGAATTGAAAGAGAATGAACGCGGCTCGAGTGGTGGCACGTTGATCCCGCAAATGACGCACGCCATGCGCTCCGAGTAAAGCTTTTCCGCGCCGTCGACTATAGAAACCAGCACCGCGCCGCCGGTAAGTTTCAATGCTGTTCGAACTGATTCCGAGAGACGCTCTTTGATTCCGGGTTTGATCAGTAGTCGATCAACCACAGCTTCAATCGTATGATTGCGTCGCTTGTCTAACTTGATTTCCTCGTCCAGCGACAACAATTCGCCATCGACGCGGGCCCGCAGAAAACCATCCTTCGCGAGTTTCTCCAGCTCTTTCCTGAATTCACCTTTGCGACCACGCACAATCGGCGCCAGAATCATGACCCGTTCGCCTTCAGTGAGGCCAAGAACATTCTGAACAATCTGTTCGATACTTTGTCTGGTGATAACCGCCCCACACTTGTGACAATGCGGTTGTCCGATTGAGGAAAACAGCAGGCGCATGTAGTCGTAAATCTCTGTGACGGTGCCTACGGTCGAACGCGGGCTGCGGGAAACTGTCTTTTGTTCAATGGAGATGGCCGGCGAAAGACCATCAACTGAGTCCACGTCGGGTTTTTCCAGTTGATCCAGAAATTGGCGGGCGTAAGCTGAGAGAGACTCAACATAACGACGCTGGCCTTCTGCATAGATTGTGTCAAATGCGAGTGAAGATTTGCCGGAACCGGACAGTCCGGTGATTACTGTGAAGCGATCTCGCGGTATTTCTACGTTGATGTTTTTGAGGTTGTGCTGGCGCGCGCCTCTTACTGTGATGCGATCAAGTGCCATTGCCTGAGACTGTGACGAAAAACACCCGGCCACCACGGTTGGGAATATGGGGGAGCGGTGAACCAGTCATTCTAGCCTACCGAAAGATCGGCGGCAAGTTGCCAGAATTTCGCAGCCTTGACACTGTTTTCAGGCGCGCCCTACACTGCAAGCTACTACTCGGTTTTCCAAATGGAGCGCTTTATATTTCCGAGGCGTAACCAGTGTGAATCTGCCAAACAGCCTGACGCTACTGCGTATCTTCATCGT
>JBKOZZ010000147.1:0-3162 GCA_046726155.1 Acidobacteriota bacterium | reverse complement strand
CCGGGCTTTGCAGGTTAATGCTAAATGTTGGTTTTCAGATGTTGACTATAGCAAAACCCTGCTAAGTGGCGCAAGAAGATGGGCCACGGGTGCTGATGTATTTTGAACGAAGCGCACATAGCAACATGCGGTGCAATGAGGTCAGTACCACCAGGCGGTAGCCGGTGGATCGCCGTCGCCACAAGCACTTAACCCAACGCTTCGGTGGTTTCCATATTAGATTCATTCGACGCGATGACCCACCCGCTACCGCGTGGTGGTACTGACATCATGGGACCGGAAGTTGCACTGGCGGTAGTATTCAAACTGCATGAGTGCCGGACCACAGGCGTAGTGGAGTGTGCCAGCGACAAGTCAGAGACTTGCGTGCATCGGAACGGCGAAGCCGCAAACGACAATCTTTCAAAATGCAGCAGGACCGGCAGAAGTTTTAATCAGCGGTGTCATCACGGTCGCCGTTATATTGCTCGAGTTTGCGGTAGAGGGTTTTGCGGCCAATACCCAGGGCCCGGGCGGCGTGAGTTTTATCGCCGCCGGTGTAGTCGAGCGTCGCTTCAATTGCCTGACGTTCTATCTCATCCATAGAAGACGGAACGGTGACTTCAAATGTGGTCGTGCGTCCTTCGCTGGCGGCGCGGGCGCGCTCCACCTTGATGCGATCCTGTTCCTGCAGCGCGATCTTGCTAATCGTCTCCGGCAAGTCTTCCAACTCAATCTGCCGACCCGAAGCAATAATCACCGCGCGCTCGATCGCGTTTTCCAACTCGCGCACATTGCCCGGCCACTCGTAAGTAATCAATGCCTGCAATGCATCTTTCGAAATACCGGAGATAAACCTGCCGGTCTTTTGTTTGTAATGTTCCAGGAAGTGGATCACGAGCGGATGAATATCCTGTGGTCGTTCGCGCAGCGGCGGCAACCCTATCGGAAACACTGAAAGACGATAATAAAGATCGCGACGAAACGTTCCCGACTCAGTGGCTTGTTCCAGATCTACGTTTGAAGCCGCGATCACGCGCACGTCTGTCTTCAACACTTCGTTGCCGCCCACGCGCGTAAACTCACCATCCTGCAAAACTCGCAAAAGGCGAACCTGGGCCGACAAACTCATCTCGCCAACCTCATCCAGAAACAAGGTACCGCCGTTTGCTTCTTCGAATCTTCCCAGCCGCCGTGCGCGCGCATCCGTAAACGCACCCTTTTCATGGCCAAACAATTCCGACTCAAGCAGTGTCTCGGGAATTGCCCCGCAGTTTAGTTTCACATATGGCTGATCCTCGCGTCCCGAATTGTAGTGGATCAAATTTGCAAGCAATTCTTTGCCGGTGCCGGATTCTCCCTGGATCAAGACCGTAGTCTGCGTGTCAGCTACGCTGAGCGCTAGTTCAATCGCCCGTCGGATGGCGGCGGTCTGCCCGATGATGCGATCTTCGCCATAGCGTTCGTGCAGTGCGTCACGCAGGTGCATTACCTCAGCCGAAAGTTGATCGCGTTCGAGCGCCGTGCCGCATTGATCGGCAATGCCTTCGACAAGCGCGACCTCGTGATCCTGAAACCCCTGGCGGGCTTCGCTCCACACCAGACCCAGAAACCCAAACGTTTGGCCGGCCACACGGACTGGCGCGACCAGCGCCGCGCGTCCGCCGAGTATCGAGTTGAACATCAAACGAAACGGAAACGGCAGATCGCTGTCCAACAAGCGCAGTGTTTTGCCTGCGGCCAATACTTCCATAGCCGCGGGAAACTCTGTAACGTCCAGCGATTGCCCATGTTCATCGATCAGACCCTGCACTCCCTCGGTGGTTGCGTGGGGCGCAGCTCGAAAAGCGACGAGGCTAATGCGCCCACCTTTCGGATCGAGCACTCCAAGCGCTGAGTAATCTGCCCCGACCAGAGCGATAGCGCGCTCCAGAACGAGAGAGGAAACTTCGCGAAAATCAGAACGAGCGTTTAGGGCGTTGGCAATCTCCAGCAGCGCCCGCTTTGTTTCAGCCTCGCGCTCCTTGTCGATGTATAGCCGCGTGTATTGATAACCAACCGCAATTTGCCGCGCGATGGATTCCAGAAAAGAGACCTCATCGTCAAGCCAGGCGCGCAGCGTTCGCGTCATGTGTAGTCCCACCAGGCCGAGCACGTCCGCGCTGAGGATAACCGGCACTACCAGCAGCGATCGCGTGCCCAGGCTCTTCGCGAGAAAGGTCACCTTATGATCGAGTCCTGGTGCCGACGTGTCATCGAGCCGGATGGGTTTGGTGATATCAACGTGTTCCGAAAGCTGTCTGAGATCAAGCGGAATGGCAGTTCCCAAACTTGAAGGAACATCGTCAGTGGCGCGCCATTCATGGCTGATTCGCAGCTCGCTCGGGGAGGTGAGTTGAATGACATCGCAGCGATCGACATTCATCATCCGGCCGAGTTCGGAAACGATTACGTTAAGGAATCGATCGAGATTGATGGTGGTCGGAAGCGTCAACGCGAGGCGGTTGATGATGCCTTCGCGAGCCTCTTGCATCTTGATCTTGCGTTCGAGAGAGAGAGATTTTGCGGTATCTGACATCGGTATGTAGTTCGAGCGGGATCATAACGAACCGGAGATGAAGTTGCAAAGCAGCTAACTCCCATTCAGAACCGGAGTAGCGACCGGCCAAAGGTTCAAGTTAAGCATTTCGCCTTTTATTGTTGATCCGAATCTGTAGGTTTCTCTTAAGCCGTCTCTATAAGCGACCAGTTGATAATTCTCGCTGCGGTCCCACGAGGTCAGTACCACCTTGCGGTAGCGGGTGGGTTCTCGATGGGGAAGGTAGATGATCAACCGGATGAGGTGCGCGAACCGATCCATCCCGAGAGAACCCACCCGCTATCGCGAGGTGGTACTGACCTCATGACACGGCAACCCGGGTTATTACACAGTCGCTACCGCTCCCGGTTCTAATAGGACAACCATATGCTTGAGGAAAGGGACTCTTTGCAACGCTGCTGCGTGGCCCGTATAATTTCCGGCAAGTTCTTGTCAGCAGGGATGGAGTAGCCGAGTTTATGCCGATCTATGAATTTGAATGCCGGAAGTGCAAGGCGCACCTTGAAGTCTTCCAAAAGATGAACGACAAGCCGCCCGTCAAATGCCGCAAGTGTGGTGGGCGTTTAGAAAGACTGCATTCCGCT
>JBKOZZ010000146.1:0-35678 GCA_046726155.1 Acidobacteriota bacterium | reverse complement strand
TCACTTGAATTCAAAGGATTTGATGTAGTCATTGAAGGCTTGATCCCAATGGTTGATCGTTTTCTCCGGTCCGGTCAGTTTTACGAAATAAGAACCTTTAGGCGTATCGATAATCGCGCCGCGTAGACGGTAGATCGATTTGCTATCTTGTGGGGCGCTGTCCTGCGACATTGCTCCGGAGTAATTCCCCAGCACATCGACGGTGTTAACCTGGAGACCATTTACAGTAAGTGTCTCTGTTCTGGCTCTGTCTTTGGAAGGAGAACCGTCCGGCTGCTTCACCTGATTAATCCAGCGTTCGATGTTAGCCTCCGGCGTTCCGCCCTGGCCTTTTCCAAAATAATAGACGACCAGAAGCGCATCTTCTCCGTCGCCTGCCGCCTTGGGCAATTTGTATTGCGCCAGTCGCATGTCGGACGCCGGCTTCTCGACTGTCCAACCTTCAGGAACTTTGTAGCGCAATTCGCCTCCGGCCGCCTGAGACGATTCGGATGAACTGAAGGAAGGTTGGGCGATGCTGCTGCTGCGACCAACCGTTGCCGAGTTTTTCGAGCACCCACTAAGAACGAAAATAGTCGCACAAAGGAAAATGATTGTTTTAAGCATGATATTGATTTAATAGTAAGATGCTAATCCACTGCAAGCGTTCCAGTGCTAACTTCTCGAGCCGTGTCAGGGCTCAGGCGTCGAAAGCAAATACACAGCGAACGAGGCTAACCAATGCTCACCGGCGTAATCGCCGCTGGCAACATGAGCCAGGGCAGCGCCGGCATGTGCCCGTGCAGAATTTGCCAATGCTTTTCGCGCCGGATCGGTTGAGGATAGCGAGTTCGCGATGCTGCGCATACACCAGGCACGACTGAGATTAAGTCCATCCAGATGGACAAGCTTTGGATCGCTGCGATCCGTTACGATCGCCGGAGCAAGCAAAGCCTTTGGGACAGCTGCGGCAAGGTGGGGCAGAAACCGGTGAAACCAGCGGCGAAACTCCGCCGCGCTCATTACACGCCGCATGAGATCCGCTTCCATTAACGCCGGTGAGAAAAAGTCTTCGCCACCCGGTTCCCAGGCGCCGGGGTAGTTTGCATCCTTTGCAAAATAGGTGCGGCTCCGTTCAGCAATGAGCGTGGCGAGTTTTTCGTTACCGCTCGTCTTTGCATAGTCATAAGCGAAGGCCAGGCCGAACGCGGTGTTGGGATGAACGCCGGTGCGAATCGGATAAGTTTGTTTAGGCAGAAACAGAATGTATGAACTAACCAGGGCGTCGACGAGTGGTTGCAAATTTCGGGACCAGGTTTTCTCTTCGGCGTCGTTTGACAGGGAAAGTTCTTCGGCAAGTTTTAGTAGCCACGCCCAACCGTAGGTTCGCTCAAACGATTGGCGGTTTTTCTGTTTCAGGTAAGCAGCCTCAACCAGAATATTTTGTTCGCTCAGGTTCGCCCCAATTGCCTTGCGAATGTCTCCCGATTCCGGAAGGTTGGGAAACATTCTGAGCAAACGCACCAGCATCCAATGGCCGTGAACAGATGAGTGCCAGTCGTAACAGCCAAAGAATGCCGGGTGCAGCGCTTTTGGATTCTGAACGTCGCCGGCATCATTGAATACATGCTCTGGCTTGTTGGGATATTCCTTCGTCACGCATTTCAGGGCCAGGCTCGCGAAGTGCGACGCCTGAGATTCACTTAGCGATAGGTCCTGTAACTTTGGGTGATTCACCGGACCGTTTAGGTGGAACGTCTGAAAAACAATGCAAACCAGCACGAATAGCGTTGGCCTCAACATTACTACTCCTGGGTTGTAGGGATAGCAATCACTTCATTGCAAGTCGCAGACCTGCGACGAGCCTTGCATTTGAGAAAGTTTTAAATCATCAAGGGAAACGTTACTCATCGGGAGCAAATCCAAACCAGATTATTGATCCGCTTTGAACCTACTGGGACGTCGCCTTCTGCTAACGCGGGGCCCACGACTAACTGATGTATTTAGGTGGGGAACGTAATAACCGACCATGTCCAAAATGTATCTGCTTGTTGTGGAGGCCCGGGAAAGATCGAAATCAATTAGAATGTCCTCACCCTGCCCCAGTCTCAGATAATTATGGTCGGCGGAGCGCAATTTCGCGTTCTTGGGATACAGAATTCTCTTGCTTCCGTCGCTACGGATCTCTTTAACATAAACAGCATCAATAAAGGACTCTTCCGGATCCTTCTCCTTAATTAGTACGCGGCCATCGAATCTGGCTAATTCTTTCCGATCCGTTGTTTCTTTGTGGCTCGCATTTAGTCCATAGAGAATAACCCCTTCGTTAAGCCATGACGCGCTTTGCGCCGAATAGGTATAAACGTAGGGACAGCTGCCTTCTAAACTGCCACTTCTGATGATAATTTTGGCCGAATCGTATTGCCTGAAGGGAAATGTGACTTTACTGATCTCGATGCCCTCAATACGTACCGACGGACCATACAAGTATTCGTTCTTAAGGGAAAAATCCTGGCTCGGTCGGCTGAGGATATTTTCGACTTTGCGAGCGTTGACGGTATAAGGCGAGGGTTTGTCGGGCTCCAAAAACTTTACCTCGTTAATCTTCTCTAATTCGGTCGCTATCTTTGCGCGAACCCTCTCGGCCATGGGAACCGCCTCAAGTTCTTCGGAATCGCCAGGTTTGTCGTAACCGAGTACCATTTCCAACGGAATCACTATCTTCTCGCCAGGGCTCAATAACTTTTTCGGGAAGAGATCTTGCTTTTCTATCGGCACCGAATCCAGTTTGGCCTTATCGTCAGAAAGCGTTCGCAATTTCTCTTCGTTGTTAACTTTAAGATTAAAGCTATCCAGGCTGATCGGATCTTTGCTGACGTTTTCTATTACTGCCACCCTAAGTTTTAAAGAGCGGCCTTCAACCTGAGTTGCTACGTATGTGGGACTGGGCGCTGCTTCATCTTCCCCGCAGCCGCCGCCCTCACTGGACCAGAAATACACCGTGAAGTAAGCGAAATCCGGCGGCAGATAGTCTCTGGTGATGTATTGGTAGAACCTCTTAGATTGGGAATCCTGGCAGAGATTGAGATCGTTTTGATCGAGAAATTTTCGGAAGGCCAGCGACTCTATGATCGAAGTTTTATTTTTCTTATTGTAAAGCGCGCGCCACGGTTGGCTTTCGTCTGCAATTGAGTGAACAATCGCTGCTTCATCTGAGACCGATAAGCCTGAACTGCTACCGCTAAAGAGTTTTTTGGGAGTCTTGTCACTCGGCTCCAGGGTGAAATCTTTCTTCTTGCTGGGATTCTCAACTGAGAAAACCCCGGCTTCCTCATTAAAGTCATCGCTATAGGTTTTGACCAGGGACGAAAGCGAGGAGGATACTTCGTTTGGCACGATGTAAGGTTGTCCACCCAGTTTTTCTTCCCACTTCGCGTCCATCTTATTCAGCAGGAAAAAATCTATTGCATTCCCTTCGAGCACAAAATAAGTGATCCGAAAAGGCGGGGCACCAGCGGGCAAGTTGATGGTCAATTCCTGAGGTGAAACCTTTGTCAGGTCAGCGATGATCTCTGCTTCATGAGTCTGCCAACTCGCTCGAACTCGCACAGTTTTTGACGGTTCATTGCTGAGGTCGACCCGGGGGAAGGAGAATTTTCCGCCGGGCGCCGTCACTACTTCCTGCCGCTCGCTGAGGATCAGTGTGACCACGGCATTGTCCGCCGGGTCGCCTGCGGCATTGAGTACAAGGCCTTCAATCGTCACCTTTTGGGCTTCAAGTACGCGTCTGAGGTATGAAACGTAGGTTTGTCTGACGCCGAAAATGCAGAGAGCGATAGCCGTAATCCAAATGCCCACGGTCGCAACCTTGAGAAAGGTATTTACATTTAATGTATTTGCGATTTTTGCCGGCAGGGAGTTGTTGCTTTTGTCGTCTCGATTAAGCAATCCATAGAGTGCATTTATAATGCCGATGGTAAGAGTGGCGCCACTAATAATCGCTGCCAGCGTAGAAAATCCGTAGGCCAGGATGGCGCCGAGCATGCAACCTGCGATTCCAATAAGAAATGCAGCTTGCCAAACCTTTTTGCCACTCGATTCCATTTCAAACCTTATGCCATGCAGGGTGAAGAGACGGGTTCCAATTCAGCTAGTGACGCGCATTCATTTAAATCTTCCGCAATCCGGAAAATAGAGCATTCACAAGTCAATCGAGCCAGCGATTACGAAAAGATTTATGAGGTTGACAAGGTGAAAGCCGTAAGAGAATACCTGCGGTAAAGTACGGCCCAAAATATTCCTGACCGAAGCAAATGTCAACGAGTTTCGTCGCAAATGCGAATCCAGCGCTAGTGGACGATGCTGGCAGCACGTGTGGGATTTGTAAGGTGGAAACTTGATAGATTTAGAATTTGTGGGATGGACTGCCGATATGAATATGGGCGCCCGTGGCGGCACCCGGTATCACGCCCCGAAATGCGAGGAATGGTATCCCGTTTTTTCGCAGAAAGCCCAACAAGGCCTGTCCCTCCGGAGTATCGGGATGCAGCGAGACATCCAAAGCGTTGTGATGATCGAGGTGCCAGCGATCGTGAATAGAGCCCTGGCCAAAAACGGCAACCGGCAGCGGTCTCTTAAATGCGTCAAGGAAGAAGCGCTGAACTTTCCAGGCGTCTGATAAAGCCCAACCAGCGCTGCCATTGTAGCGAATGAGGGAGGCAGTCGTTATCATTCCTCCCCTCGGCATTGGCTTGCTTCTCGCCAGCTTCGTCTCAGCTTCAGCCTCGAGCAACGTGTCGGCTATCTGCGACTCGGCGCTTGCCATCCGCCGGTCTACATCAGCCACCTTATTTTGCTCCTGGGCGACAGCGAGCTCGCCGGCTTCCACAACCTTCTTTGAGATCAAACCTGCGGCCAACAATTCCCTTGATTTAGTCAGTTCGCCTTCAGCTTTGCGCAGACTCTTCTCGTAGCTTTCCCTTAACTTCTGCAAGCTGGTTTTGTACTCGTTAGTAGCCTTGATGAACTCTTCACGGAGTCTTGCCATTTCATCCTGAGGGCGCGCTTTCGTCGCTTTATTTTGAGGCGCCTTCTTCTGATTTTTCCTGGACTGAATCTCCCTTGCTTTTGCCGTTCCAGATTTCGCCGCAGCGGAGGTCTTTTGGGCTCCCACTGCCACCGGCATCAGTAATAGAGGAAGTAAAATCAGGACAATGGAAATGATTCCGTGGGCGATTTGCAGAAATGCCTCTGGGCGAACAATTCGAAGGTCGAGCGGCATATTCATGATCTTCCGGCGCTCGGTTCCACCTCCGAGTTGATCTGTCCGGCAATGAGAATTTGCCAGGCCGTTAAAAAACAAGCATCGCATGAGCATAATCAGATCTCAGCGAGGGGGACGGATTCCAAAACGTCGCGGATTTCGAGAATACCAGTTTTGAAAGGGGAGTTGGAGTAGGGAACCTTGTTGGAGCGTAGACTGGTGCCTGTGTCGTTAGCGGAAGGATTGACCGATCACTTCACGAGCGTGCCAGTTCGGCTCCAACGAGTGTTGTTGACGAAATCAGAGACTACGTTGAATGGGAACGGAGCCGTGCTGGAAGGCGCGCTTTCATCGTAAGACCAGTAAACGAACATTGCTCGGCCAATCACCAGATCGCGCGGTACAAAACCCCAGAAGCGGCTATCCTCACTGTTTTCACGATTGTCACCCATCACAAAGTATTTGTTCGGTGGAACAACCAGTTCATGTCCATTTCCCTCATGTCTGAAGGCTTCATAATCTTCACTACTTTGTTCATCGCCCGAGCCGAGATGGTAATAGACATCGTAAGTTTCTTCCGGGTCCCGCGCGGGATCATTCTTAATTATCAGTGGGGACTTGTTGTCGTTCTTATCTTCCACCTCGATGCGGTGTTCAGGTAGAGGCTTCCCGTTGACTATGACATTTCGGCCTTCAATCCTGATCTGATCGCCCGGCAGCCCAATAACTCGCTTGACGTAGTTGGTGACTATGGGCCTATTGTCGGGCCGATCGTCACGCTTTGGATCATAACGATTGCCGGGGTACTTAAAAACTATTATGTCGCCACGCTTGATCTCGCGCTGTGGTAGAAAGGGCGCAGACGGCCCAGGCGCAAAAATGAACTTATTAACTAAAAGATGGTCTCCGATGGTGATCGTATTCTGCATGGAACCAGTCGGCACCTTTACCGCCTGGACTATGAAGGTCATGCCAAAAAGGGCCATGATCACAGTAACCACGGCCGACTCAAAATACTCCCGTAAAACAGCCTTTGGCGGACCCGTTGGTTTTGTCTCGGGCGGCGGAGACTCTTTGTGTCCGTTGCGATTGAAAACTCGAGAAAAGGCAGACTTCTTTGGATCCGCTTTCGTTTCCGAGACGCTGGTTGAAGCTTGCCCACTGGAAGGATTGCTAATCATAATCTTCAACTCATCCTAGATACCTAAACCGCCGCGGTCAAGTTCCGCCTGTTTTGTTACAACCTCCGGGAATACGAAGGTGCTGTGTAATCCCAATAAGCGCCGGACGTGGCCAAGCCTTTCTGGCGAGTGTCGAGTCACGCCTCTTTCTGTTCGATCCTCATGAAGGCCAGGGCCTCTTTGGCCGCCGCCGCTTCCGCCATCTTTTTCGAGCGCCCTTGCGCCCGTACGCTGCCAGTGTCCCAACTCACTTCGACGTGGAAGGTGCGGCGGTGTGGGGGCCCGACCGCCTCTACCACAGAATACTTCGGCGCCGGCCGCCGTTCCGCCTGAAGCCTCTCCTGAAGCATTGTCTTATAGTCGGCTTCGGCGGCAGCGCTGGGAGTAACCTTCTGTAACTCTTGGCCGAGCGCGTGCTGGACAAAAGCAGTTGCCGCAGGTAGCCCACCGTCAACAAAAATTGCACCGGCCAGAGCCTCTAAAACGTCAGCCAACAACGCATCTTTGCGACGGCCTCCGCTCTTCTCTTCGCCACGTCCGAAGCGTAGAAAATCGCCCAGGTTCAAGCGCAGCGAAGCTTCTGCCAGCGTCGGCGCACTAACTAACCGATGCTTCATCCGCGAGAGCTCCCCCTCGGTACCGGCCGGGTAAGCCTTGCAGAGGTAGTCAGCGACAACCAGGCCCAACACAGAATCACCGAGGAATTCCAGCGCTTCGTTATGAAGCTGGCGGGCTTGATCTTCTGCTCCCGGTGCTACCTGTTCGTGTGCCCATGAACGATGCGTGACGGCGCGCTCGAGCAATGCTCGGTTCTGAAACTTGTAAGAGAGAACGGTTTCCAGGAGGTCAAGATCCGGAAGTGTAATCCCCTTTTTCTTCAAGGTAGTTTACTTGAACAAAGCCGGAAGCATCGTCGAACTCGAGTGACAAAGCTTCCGGCTGATGTGAAGAGCCCGTAACCGGCTAATTTAGTTTTAGTGACGTCGATGATTGTTTCGCGTCTTAGGTTTAACAGGAGCCTTCGTGCTGGTTGTGGTCGTCGACGGAGCCGTCGAGGTAGTTTTCGGCGTTGTTGTTAACGACGATGCTGGCACCGCAGTTTTCCCAGGTTCGGTGGCCGCCGGCGCCGACGTTGAATTCGCGTCGCTCGTGCTGCCCGTGGCCGGCGTGGTCGCTGCCGGCGTGGTAACCGGTAGGCTTGTTAGCGGGGTCGGCACCGGCGGCAACGGCTTTGACAGCACGCTGGCGATCATCTCATTCAGACCGGCATCGGAATTATTGTGGCGAAACTTATAAAGCTCCGTTAAGCGCGTGAGCCATTGGGCCTTGGATGCTTGAGCCGCTGCATCGGTACCCGCTACGGCGACGGCGCGAGCAAGCGCATCGATGATTCGATCGACGAGTTGGTTAATATTGGCTATTGCCAGCTTGCTTTCCGGAGTTTCATCCTTGCCCTTGTATTTCTGTTCATACTCTGCCGACTGCTTGGCATATTCGCTTTCATAGGCCGCGGCGATGAAAACATAAGTCTGCGAATTCTTCTTTATGTCACTGTCAAACTGGGCTGCTTTAATAAAGTAAGAAAGTGACTCAGTCGGGTTGCTGGTGCGCTCAAGATACCCTACGGCGTAATAAAGATAACCAAGCGCATCGTTCTTGGTCTTAAAGGGAGACCAGCTCTCAAGTGTTTTGCCTGACTCGATAGCTTGAATCGATTTTTTCGCGTAGTTAATCGCTTCGGCGTTTCCGGATTCTTTCTTTGTAGTAACAGCCAGAACATAGCCGCCGTAACCGAGAGCTATGAGAGCGGTAAGATTGTCTGGCTCCTCCGCCAGGACTTCTTTGGCTACAGCATTGGCCTCGGCATACTTTCTCTGGTTAACGAAGAGGTCCGCGAGCCTTACCTTGCGGTTTTCTTTGTCGTAAGCAACAACCCACTTTTTAAGATAGGTTGGTATATCCCCTTCTTCTGTCGGGCAGGCGCCTAAATACTTCTTGGCGGCGTCATAAGCTTTCGGCGGATCCGTGGTGCGATATTTGGTGAAATCGGCATACCAGGCAGCCTTGCTGTCATCGGTGCACTGGCCCTGCGCCGGTGTCTGCGCTTGCGCATTCAGTGCTGAAATAGTCGTGAACGCTGGTGCGGCCACAACGGCCAGACTAGCGTAAATTGCCAATGCACGAATAATCTTTTTCATTAGTTATCAGAACCTCCAACTTCTCTCTTATAGCTATCGTTTGCGGAGCCAACTTTGGCTTGCCTGCGTCGCAATAGGCGACACACTAAGATGCGAACTTACAAAAACCAGTTGCCGATCTGCGGTGCCATTCTGCAGCCTGCAAGGAGAGAACCACAGTTTCGTCAGGTTGAATATAGAGTCCAAAAAGAACGCCCGCAATATTCCTGCAACTCTCGTGAGCCTGTCAAGGCAAGAATGCCAGCAAGCGAGAGAAAAACCTCTCCTAAAGCAACTGCGCCGGGCCTCGTCACAGTTTACGAGGCGCCGGCGCAGATTGGTTTTGCGGTGATTACAAGTCGCTTACAAATTAAGGCTGCATTTCTTGAGTGCGACGCGGTCTGCTGTCAGGTTGAGTCAGCGGCTTTGCAGGATCTGATTTCTGCGCGTCGGCCTTCTGAGGTTGGGAATTGATTGGCATTATTACTCGTTTGACGGTGTTAGGTGCTGTTTCCGGCAGAAGTTTATGAGTTGGGGAAGCAGTAGTAGCTGCGGATGAGTCCGTAGCGCCCTCGCCCTCTGTGCCGTTTTGATCGGCGATCATGTCTCCACCCTCTTCCGAGCCAACCTCTTTTTCCTCGTCATCGGGAGTCGAGGCAATTTGCAGGTTTGTAGGAGTGCCGAAGCGTTGATGGAGGTCGCGGTAGATTTGGCCGGCCACTGCAGCAGGAAGATGACGATGAGCGTCTGTGCCACGAGTGATCACGACTACCGCGAGTCTTGGATTGGCCAGGGGCGCATAAGAAGTGAACAATCCTACCCAGCTTCCTCCGCCTCCGACACATGTTCCGGTTTTTCCGGCCACCGTCTGCAATGGATCATAAGCCTTCCTTCCAGATCCGTAATTTACTGCACCGATCATGCCGGGGACCATTCGCTGCCAAACGTTACCGCCGATATCCAACTTGCGCCGTACCTTTGGCTTAAACTTCGAACCCTCTTCTTCGCTTGGAATCTGCGGCACGAGCAACTTTCCGCCGTTGGCCATCGCTGATACGAGACTGCCCAATTGCAGTGCTGTAACTTCGAACCCGTCTGCATAGGAAAACATTCGATGAAGAACAAAACCAGGTTTCATCTCCGGCAACTGCCCCTGATATTCAAAAGGGATATTCGCACCCGTTTTTTCGCCCAGGCCCAGTTCGCGCGCGTAGTGGATCATCTTGTCAAAGCCGAGACCGCCACCTACTCTTTCGAAATACGGGTTATCAGAATGGGCGAGTGCTGAAGTGAGATCTATGCGGCCACGATCAGACGCCAGGGTTAACTCGGCCGGCGGAATCACGTTTTCTGAAAGGCCCGCTACGCCGGTAACCAGCTTAATTGTTGAGCACGGTTTGAAACCTCGCCTCACTCCCCACTCCTGGTTGACTATCGAATAGATTTTCCCCGTTATCGGATCCATCACAACAACTGTACCAGCATGATTGCCCAGCGCGTTGATTGCTACACGGCGCACCTGCGGGTCTTCCCCGGTAGTGCTGTCTCTGGCGATCATCCCTTGAACTTCGTCGCGAAGAGCTTTGTCTAGAGCCTGCTGGCGAGCAATTGCAGCACGCCGCGCGGCTTCGGCTCGACGCCTGGCTTCGAGTATTTCACGCCGGCGTTGTGACTGAAGGCGCCGTAACTCCGCGGCCCGTTCCCGCTTGCTCAGCGGTCGATGTAACCTGCGCTCAAGTGCTTTTAGCGACGCACTCTGCTCCCTGGCGCTCTCGCGTCTCAACTCTCGTCGCGACAAGCGAGACTTTCCGCGCCGGGAATCCCTGGCGGAAAGTCGGTCTCGACGATTGGCACCACGACGTTCCCTTGCCGAAGCTTTTCTTCCTCTTTCGACGCGCACAGCTCCGCGGCGGGCATTCTTCCCGCGACCATTGTTGTCGTGACGTTTCTTGCCGGCGTCTACATTTTGAAGAGGGAGGATGAGGAGAGCGATTAGGAGAAATGCAAATGAAAGAGTGCGGGGGTGGTGATTCGTCAAAGTCATCAGGGGTTCACTACCTTTCTAAAGGTTTGTTTGCTCACTTGTGTGAGCCTCGCCGAAAAACTCTACGCCGCGTAACGCAATAGAAAAGGGTTCCGAACTCCCCGTTTCTTGAATGCAAAAGCTAACCTGGTAGCCCTGAGAGTTTTTAATTGCTCTCATAACAACTCCTGGTTTGTTATGGACCTTCGGTCCTGCTACGTTGAGGCGGGAGAAATCCCAAATTGACGGTCCCTGGGGACATTGATTCGAGACCGGGGGCAACTATACCATCTGAATTGACGGACGGCAACATAAAAGTGATCTTTTGTACATAACTCGTGACAGGGGGCTTTAGCGTGCTTTGTTACTAGAGGAAAGGTTCAATGGTGATAACGATTCCACTGGAGGATGCAGTCAAAATGCCATGAGGACACCTCAGCTCTTCAATAGTTTCCGCGCGCGACTGGTGCTCCTATTGGTCGTGCTTCTCGGTTTAACACTGGGTGTCCAGTATTACGTCAACCTGCGTTCAGTTCAGCAAAATGCCCACATGTTGGTGGAACAGGAGCAAGCCATAATGGCCGGCGTGGCCTTGGGCGTGAACAGCATCTCGAGCAACAAGTATCTCGATCAAATTAAAAGCAACGTCCGCGAACCGCTTTTGGATGAACACAATGGACGTGTTCGGAATGTACTGGTGGTAGACAACAATGGTGATGTTTGGGATAGTCTTAGTAAAGACTATGCCCCGCGCCAGAACCCGGATAAGAGTACTCAATACGTTAAGATTACCGAGGTCCCTTTACCGCCACTAAGTACCGCCGTCGAACTAACTGACGAAAGCGAACCACTCCCCGAATGGCTGACTGCGTCACGCGCGCCCCAAGCCGGCGAGCCAGGTGCGTTCTATTTTCCAGTGGAAACGCAAAAAGGACGTTGGTATGTGATTGTCGTACTCGGTTCGGCAAACACGATGAAAGACATTCTTGAGCGGCAGGCTTCTCGGTCCGCTCTTTATACGCTTTTAGTGTTGCTCGCGACGACGCTTGTTACGGGTTTGTTTGTTTGGCGGTTTACCCGGCCAATCAAATACTTGTCAGTCGCCGCGCGTCGGGTAGCTACCGGCGATTTTGACGTTCGCGTTCCCACTGATCGGCGCGACGAAATGGGCGCGCTTTCTGCAGCATTCAACGACATGATCGCCAGGGTTGGACGCTTGCGCGAGCTCGAGTCGCAGCTTCATCAGGTTGAAAAAGCGGCCGTCGTGGGACGCCTGGCTGCCGCCATCGCACACGAAATTCGCAACCCATTGAATTACATCAATCTTACTTTGGATCATCTTCGCTCATCCTTCGCACCAGAAGACCCGGTCAAGCGCGAAACCTTCGAACGCCTGGCGGACCAACTCAAGTCAGAAGTACAACGAATCAATCGTCACATCACCGACTTCCTAAAGTATTCGCGACCTTCCGCGCTGGAGCTCGAGCCTCTCGACCTTCGCGTACAGGCAGAAGACGCGTTGCGAGTGATCACGGGACAGGCCATAGAGAGTGGTATCAAAACGAGCCTGGAAGAGCAGGGCAAGGTGCCTCTGGTTGTGGCTGACAAGGATTCCTTGCGGTCTGTTTTCACAAATCTTCTAATCAACAGCCTCGAAGCTATGGATGGCGAAGGAGGAAGCGTCGGTATCAGGCTGTCCGCTGAAGCAGCCAACCGGGTGCGCGTTGAGGTGACGGACACGGGAAGGGGTATCGCTACTGATGACATTGCCAAGATATTTGAGCCTTATTATTCAACGAAGGATACCGGCACAGGCCTTGGGCTTGCCATTGTAAAGAAAGCAATCGATGATCATGGAGGCTCAATCAGCGTCACTTCAGAACCAGGAAGCGGCACAACGTTCACGATCATTCTGCCTGTTAAACCAGAGGACGAAGGAGGAAAGGCTGAAGGATGAAGGAAGGATGAATAAACGCCGGGGTGCAATCGTATTAATTCATCGCTTATTTTTCATACTTCATAATTAATTATCATGGCGCGCAAAACCATACTCGTAGTTGACGACGAAAAACCTCAGCGAGAGATCATGGAACAAATTTTGACTGAGGCTGGTTATGATGTGACAACTGCAGCCTCGGGTGAGGCGGCAATCAAATTTGCCAAGGATCGGCAATTTAACCTCACCTTGACTGACCTCAAGATGACAGGAATGGACGGCATTTCCTTGTTGAAGCATCTTCTTGCTATCGACTCTTCGATGATCGTCATATTACTCACCGGGCACGGCACAATTGAATCTGCGAAAGACGCTTTGCGCCATGGCGCTTACGATTATCTCGAGAAAGTCTCCTACGATAAGGACTCTTTGCTGAAAACCATTAACGATGCGCTCGCAAAGCTCGAGTCACTAGACAGCGAGATCATTTCGGGTTCGCCGAAAATGGATGATGTGAAAAAGATGATCTTAAAGGTCGCGCGCTCCAACTCGACGGTGCTTATTCGGGGAGAATCAGGAACCGGCAAGGAACTCATCGCCCGCGCCATTCACAACCAATCGCCGCCTCGCCTCACGGGAATGTTTCAGGCGGTTAACTGCGCCGCGATAAATGAGAACCTGCTCGAATCGGAACTTTTCGGCCATGAAAAAGGCTCGTTCACCGGTGCGCACGCGGAAAAGAAAGGACTTTTTGAGGTCGCAGACAGAGGCACCCTTTTTCTCGACGAGATTGCCGAGCTCGACGTTGCCATGCAGGCGAAACTCCTGCGAGCCTTGCAGGAGCGTAAGATTAGGCGAGTAGGCGGCACTCATGAAATTGGAGTTGATGTGCGTGTAATTGCCGCGACGAATCGCGATCTGAGGGCGATGGTTTCTGATGGCCGTTTCCGTGACGATCTTTACTATCGGATCAACGTGCTCTCCGTTGATGTTCCGCCTTTGCGAGAACGGCGGGAGGACATCCCAGTTCTCATCGACTACTTCGTAAAAAAGCACACTCGCAACACGTCGCGCCTCGTGCGGGGCCTTACACCGGAAACGCGCAGACTCATGATCGATTACAGCTGGCCCGGCAACGTGCGCCAGCTCGAGTCAGCCATCGAGCGGGCGATCCTTCTTTGCGAAGGCGACCAGATAACCGTCGAAGATCTTCCGTTGGAAGTGCGACAGGAATCCCGCCCCGTCTCGGAAGGCGCGTTTAAGCTGCCACCGGAAGGCATTAGTTTTGAAGACGTCGAACGTGATCTCATCCTACAGGCGATGGAACAGACTGACTACAACATCACCAAGTCTGCCAAGTTGCTCGGCCTGACTTTCCGCACTTTGCAGTATCGGCTCGAGAAGTTTGGCATCAAGAAAACGGAAGCGAAGAAGGAGGCGGCTGGATAAGGTTGAACAATTCTTCGCCGCTTATAATTATTCCCCACGAATCCGCAAGACCACGTCGGCGCTAACGTTCTATCCCCGAATCGATCCTGCCGACGGAGGCCAACTATGAGATCTCCCAGGTTCCTCTTTTTGATTCTTTCACTCTTCCTGTTGACGGGATGCGCCTTGTCACGTCGCTCGCAATCGGGTGCTGGCGGATCAGCCAGGACAAATGCGCCCGAGGCCTATACTGCACAAGAAGAACGAAAATCATCGGCAAAGGCAGAGGACACGACAACTAATCAGGTTTCGCTTACCCAGGCCGACCAATCTCAGTCAATTGCCGAGGCGATGGATCGAAAAATCATTCGCAACGCCGATATCACGCTGGAAGCCGCAGCACCCGCAGACGTCCAACGGAAGATATCTTCGATCGCTGAATCGCTCGGCGGGTTCGTTGTTACTTCCGAGTCAAAGCAGCGTCAAACTGGAAACGGTGCAAAGGAGGAGCTCGAGGTCAGTCTTGTTATCCGGGTGCCGGCCACTCAATTTGGTCCGGCCCTCGAACAAATTCGCAGCGCCGGAAGTCGCGTGATTCAGGAGAAGATAACCGGCCAGGACGTCACCGAGGAGTTTATCGATCTCGAGGCACACCTTAAGACACAAAAAGCCCTTGAGCAGCAGTTCCTGGAAATTATGAAGCAGGCTCGCAAGGTGGAAGATGCGCTTGAGGTGCAGCGTCAAATTGCCGGCGTCAGAACAGAAATTGAAAAGCTTGAGGGCCGCAAAAGGTTTTTGGAAAACCGCGCCACTTTGTCGACCATCACCGTCAATCTACTGACTCCGACTGCTATCCTCGTTAATACTTCAGGCTTCGGTAGAGACATTCGGGAGGCTGTCGCGGATAGTGTGGAAGTCGCGATTGCGATCGTGCTGTTTCTTATCCGGTTCGTAATCGTGATGGTTCCGATCTTCCTGTTGGTCATACTTCCCGGTTATTTCATTACGCGGTACTTTTTGCGCCGAACCAGGAAAATGCAAGCCGCTCGGGAAACAATTCCCGACTCTCCATCCACTTCAGCGCAACAGTCTGACTAATCATCAATTCAGAGAAGAAAATGAATCGATCAACGCGTATTCTTATTAGTTGTTTACTGCTCTTGTTTGCCACTGCGGCCTGTTCCAAGTCTATCCCGAATTCTGCGGGCGAACCGCCGAACACTTCGGCCGATTCTCAATCCACTCAAAGAATCACATCGGAGTCGGTAGTCAAAGCCCAGTCACAGCCTGTCGAGATTCCCGCCGGCGGATCGGCTGAAGCAGTTGTTCGGGTCACAATCCAAAGCGGCTATCACGTCAATGCAAACCAGCCGACATACCCTTACCTAAAGGCAACCGCACTGGAAATTTCACCCGCAGAAGGGGTTTCAGTTGGCCTCATCACTTATCAGAAAGGGCTCAGTAAGAAGTTTGCCTTCGCTGAAAAACCGCTCGCCGTTTACGAAGGTGAGACCGAAGTGAAAGCGACGCTTAAAGCAGACAAATCGGCAACGGGCCAACGATCCATTCCCGGCAGGTTGCGCATCCAAGCATGCGACGAGCAGGTTTGTTATCCTCCGGGGACGCTCGAAATCGAGATTCCGGTTGACATCAAGTAATCGCTGCGTGGCCCTTGTGAAACTTTTTTGGATGATCGTGGCTGGTGTTTGCATTGTGGTCGCAGCCGTCTTCCTGCTCCGACGAGATTTGAATACAGCTTTTGTGATCGCGGCGCTGGGGCTGGTGGCATGGTTTCTTAATTACCGCGCCCAGATGAAAGCAATAATTGCCGCCGCGGATCTTCAGGAAAGTAATGATGAGCGTGAAGAAGAAAGTACGACAGATTCAGATGATGACTAAGATTCTCTGGTTTAAGACGCCGGCGATTGCCTTGCTGGTAGCCGGAATGCTGTGGCTATCTCCGAACGTTGCCCGTGCCTCAGCAGAAACTGACGTACGCGCAGTCGTGCAACAGGTTTTTCAGCAACTACAGTCGCGCGACTACGCCGCGGTCTACGATTCCCTGCCCTCCACAACACGTAACCGGATGTCGCGCGAGCGTTTCGTTAACGCTTTGAAGCGTGCCCAGGATCGCTATGTGCTGGACCGGCTCAATATTGGATCTGTGCGCGTTTCGGGAGACGTTGCCGTCGCAGACAGTGAGCTATACGGGCGCCTCGTAAAGCCATTTCAGGCTGAAGGAAAGATAGTGGTGCAGCAGTATCTGGTTCGCGAAGATGGCAAGTGGCGCGTTGCCACGGGCGATGGCGCGACGATTCAACGATTCCTCAAGTCAAATCCCGCCTTCGCTCGGAAATTTCCGATTCGGCAACCGCGAATCTACGTGAAACGGGATGGCAAGTGGGTGGAATTCAACCCGCCTCGGAAATAGTGTCAGATAAGCTTTTATTAGCTTGTCGCTGAGTCACGACGAACTTAAAGTTTATCGGACATTTTCAACGGAACTGACCCGCTACGCGATTTACCTGCCCTTCAGCTCAACACCGACAGATCGTCAAACGACAACTGCGCATCGTCGACCTGTTCAGTGAATTCTCCATGACGAATCCTGGACCGAGGCACGTCCAGCGCTTCACGCACGGCGTCGAGATGGAAACGAATGATATGCGGTGTCACCCGTACGGAAGGGATGCGTCGCTTGCGAGCAAGTCGTCGCACCGTCGACTCGCTAACCTGCAAGATTTTGGCAAGCTGGCGAGCAGTAAGGAATTCTTCACGCTCTTCCATGGCTCAGGACATGTAATCGTATAGCAACTGCAAACGTCCAGCCAAATATATAAAACAGGTTGAGGGTTAGAAACGGAGGTTCCGAACCAGACGCCCAAAGTTCTGAGTTCAAGCTTTAGCTTGTCCTCGCTCGCAAAACGGCAAACTAAAGTTTGTATTCTGAACTACTTTTACTCTGAACTGTGCCTGCGCTGGGCTAGGAAGTTAATTTCCACTTGGCTTGATAGAGAGGGCTAAGCGGTAGACGGCGGCGCCATCGATCTCGATATCTTTGCTGACAGGGTCGCCGCCGTTGGGTTTTGCGGTGATGCGATACTTAGCAGGGTCTGGTGAGAGACGAAACACAAAAGCGCCTATTTCGTTGGTGACGCGACCGTCAATCTTTCTCACAGTCCCGTCTTGTTCGATCTTCGCAAGTTCAATGCGTACGTTGGGAACGCTGCGATCATCCTGATTAAAGATACTGCCTCTAATGAAAGCAATGGATCCTTCGTCGATCGAGAGCACTAAACGATCGCCAAGGGAGCGAGTTTTCCCTGATTTGACTTCAATGTCTTCAATTGACCCGACGCTGAGTCCTGCTTTGCGAAGCGTTACGCCGTATCTTCCGGGCGTCAAACGCGAGATTAGAAACTCGCCCTTCTTGTCGGTAAGTCCGCGGGCCACTTCCCGTTCGCCTTGTCTGACAATGACTGCAACTCCAGCTGGCGTGCCGGTCTCGACTCTGACCTTACCTTTGATTCCGCCGGTTGATCGGTCCTGCGCAAACACTACTCCCACTAACAAACCCAAACCCAGGAAGAGCGAAACTGATCTAAGGTGCTTCATTTGTTGTTATGGTATCACTTTCGGGGCGTGGTGACAGAATCAGAGCGTAATAGTTGATGCCTGCAAGCGCCCCGCCTGTTGCCTGACTTGTCCGAACCGCCGGAGCGTCAAGCGACAAAATCTCTCCAGCAGCTTGGCGCAGTGAAATCCGGCTCGTATAATCCGGAAGACGATTTCCCCAGCCATCAGCAAAATCTAAATGAAGAAGTATCGTCACTCAAACAAGCTGCTCGCTGTGTTGACTTTCGTCACTCTCGTTGGTGCAACCGCTTTACAGCCCAGCGTGGGGCAAGAGTCGAACCAGAAAGCTCAGCGGCCGCGGCAGGTGTTTCCTCAAGGTGAGCAGCAACCCGATGAGGTCGTGAAGGTTGAAACGGATCTGGTTTCCATGGACGTCGTCGCGACTGATGTTGAAGGACGTCCGGTACGAAATCTCAGGCAGGAAGATTTCAGGCTTTTCGTGGATGGTATCCAACAGCCGCTCTCGTTCTTTCAAGTCGAGCGCCGCAGTGGTGAGCCTCGTCCATTAGCGGTTGTGTTTGCACTCGACATTTCCGGAAGTATGACTCCTGAAGAAATGGAGCGTCTCAGAAGAGCGCTGAACGCCTTCTCGGCGAAGCTCGCTGGCCACTCTGCCCTTTACGCTGTCATGTCTTTCGGCATGAACGTCAAGATTCTCCAAAAGTTCACCTCCGAAACAGATAAGCTGGACCGCGCCTTCGAGCGAATAGCGCGCGAACCAAATGGACTCTCGACCCATACCTACGATGCCGTTGACGATGCCATTCGTCTGTTGGTGCGTCATGCACCGCGCACACGCGAGCGGCGCCTGATGAAACGCGCGGTGCTGGTTGTGACGGACGGCTTCCCGGTCGGCGACACGGTGTCAGCGCGTACTGTCATCGAGCGCGCGAATGCTGCCGATGCCAGCATTTACGTGGTTACACTTCCTTCTTACTCGCGAATGTTACCGGCCACAAGCCAAACTCCTTTGCCGACGCCGTTGGACGTTAGCGGATTAGCCGACCTGACCGGCGGGAGAAGTGTTTACGCAGACGAAAATAATTACGACCCGTTATTTCGCGCGCTGGCTGAGGAGGTCACCTCGGCCTATGTGCTCGCTTTTTATCCAGCAGAACAGAAGCGTCGTGATGGCCTGTTTCACAATATCAGGGTTGATGGGCCGAGCGGGTTAACTCTGCGGCAAAGTCGGCCAGGTTTTCAGGCCGACAAGACCAGGCGGTAGAGGCAATAGACGGGCAGCAGCCCAGGCAGTTGGCAGAAAGCAAAAAGTAGGCAGACAGCTGATCTCAATCGGAGATACTATGCTCTCTACCTACTGCTTTCTGCTTAATGACTTCCGCGCGCGCTCCATGTCGACAGGCCAAAACGTGTGTTGTTGCTACGACTGATTACAACCACGCGCCACGCACTCGATGAGCAACGCCTGCCTGCTGCTTCCTACTCCTGCCGACTGTCTTTTCAGAATTCGTCTTCGTCCTCATCATCGTCCAGGTCATCTTCTTCAACGATGTCAAGCTCTACCGGATCTAATCCGACTACTTCAAGTTCGACACCACATTCCTCACAAGAAACGCTCTCGCCTTTATCAGTGTCTGTATCCACATGGACATCAGCATCACACTCGGGACATGTTCCAGTCGGCACTTCCTTACCTCCAACAGAGTTTGTAGGCAGCAATACACCCGACCCATGCGGCGATCCTGCCTGAGGTTATGATTGGCTAATAACAATCTACCCGCGCCTGTCGGTTTTTGCAACAGTCTTTTTCCGCGTATTTGCATTGTTAGGAGGGGGCATTCATGCCGCTCATTTCACACTGAAAACGGACGGCGAGGAATGTCTTTCCCGCCTCCCAAGCAGCGTCGCGCTTCACTGTGGATTTCCACAGCAACTCGATCCGTACCAGACCGTGAAGGCGGACGTGTTAACATGGCGGCCGACTGATTAACGCCGCCTCGTAGAGTTATTAACCAGGACCAATAATTCCCCCATGCTCGCGTTCATCAAACGGCGACAGTTTGGTTTGGCGATACTACTTTGCTTCGTGATCGTTTTCCTGGGTTCCTATTTTTCGCTTGCCAGGAACCGGAAAACTGCACGCCCTGCGAGTTCCAGACACACCGGCAACAGCTCCACTTCTTACAATCCTGCCGCGGCTAACTCGACAACACACTCGGTTTCGTTAGATTCAGACAACGACGGCATACCTGACTCTGCTGAGCTGCAAAGTTTTATGGACCGTGAGAACTTTCGCAAGTGGTTCACGCTAATCGCTGAAGGACAGTTTTACCATTTGAGCGAGCAATGGAACGCCGACCAAAGAGACTGCGGCGGACTGGTGCGCTTTGCCTGGCGCGAAGCGTTGCGCCATCACGATCGGATCTGGTTTCAAAAGATGGGCCCCGGCTACACCGAGATTGCGCCTGATGTTACTCGTTACAACCTCGAGCAGGGCCCGCTTGGCGAAAAACTCTTTCGCACCAATTTCGGCTCATACAAAGATGGCGAGTTGTCTAATGGGACTTTCTCGGAATTTGCTGATGCCCGTAGTCTCAAAACTTTCAATACCAAATTCATCAGTCGTGATCGCCATTATGCCGAAGCGGGCGACCTTCTGTTTTTCTACCAGCCCTGGGTGCAGAAGTTTCCCTACCACGTAATGGTTTTTTTGGGACGCGCCCAGATGGACGGCAAGCAGTCAAGCGACTGGGTGGTCTATCACACCGGCTCCTCGCCGACCGACGAGGGAACGGTGAAGAAGGTCGAGCTTTCGGTTCTAGATCATCACCCAAACAAGCGCTGGCGGCCGGTTGAAAGTAATTCTAATTTCCTGGGCTTCTATAGATTGAAAATCCTCGATTGAACTTCCGAGTTGAACCTTTGCTGGCCTGAAGGAGGCTGCGACCGTGTTTGAAATGAACTCTCGTTCTTATCGTGTCCTGACCGGTTCTTTGATCTATCTCGTGGCGATTGCCGGGGCACTTACCGTGGCAACGCTGCGATCGCGAGCAAAAGCGAAACCGGAACCTGCAAAGCCCGTTTATTTAGAGCCCGAAAGGCGCCCATCGGACAAGCCCTTTTTCTCGCTTTCAACTCATCGCACCTATGGCACCAGCGACAACGCCCGTCTCTGGGTCGACTATCAGGGCGTCGACCATCTGGACTTCCGCGTTTATCAGGTGAAGGATCCGCGCAAGTTCTTCACTCAACTCAAGAACCCTCATCAGATGGGCGAAGACGAAGAGGTAGAAGTTGCCAACTCATTGCCACATCGGACGTCGTTCCTGGAAAGGCTGCGCGGTTTTAAGCGTTGGGCCTACTCGAATATCAAGACCTTCGTCCGTGGCCAGCTTCAGCATGATTCGCGCCAGGCCTTCAATCAAAAATTTCGCGGTGAAGCCGACCCAATCCGCACGCCGTTGAATGTTTCCGACTACGCTCGCGTGCCGTTGTTAAACCCCGATCTACTTGTCAGTAGTTGGCGCGAACCATTGCCGCCGCTGGAAAACGAATACGACAAGCGCATGATTCCTTTAGGCAAACGTACACCGGGCGTCTATCTAATAGAGGCCGTGGAAAATGATTTGCGCGCTTACACAGTCGTCGTAGTCACTGATCTGACCATGATCGACAAAACCACCGGCGATGGAGAATTGCTGATTTACACAGTTGACCGCAAAACCGGCGAGCCTCGACCGGGGGCGGAGATCGAAATCGTAAAAGAGAAAAAGACGGTTGCCAGCGGCGTCACCGACAATCAAGGCATTCTGAGAACAAAGATCGAAAAGAAAAAGCCTGCGGCAAATACAGGCAACGAGGGCGGTGATGCGGAGGCAGCTGAGCCGCCGGAGGAAACTGACCCCGAGTCTCTGCTGATTCTCGCGAGACAGAAGAGCAACTTCGCCATCTCCGATCTGGGCTCGATGTATTTCGGTGGTTATGAAGACGAGGAAGGCGGACAAGACATCAAGGGTTACATTTATACCGATCGTCCTGTTTACCGGCCAACGCATAAAGTCAGTTTCAAAGGAATCGTTCGGGCCGTCGATGAAAACGGCGCATACAAAGCAGTCTCTGACAATACCGTTAATGTCACCATTGAGGACCCTAACAGCGCCAACATCTACAACAAAGACCTCCCGCTGTCTCCTCGGGGCACCTTCAATGGTGAGATAGAGATTACTGACGCAGCACCGCTGGGAAGCTATCGCATCGGTGCGGAAGTTGACGGAGGCACAGCGGCCGGCAGTTTCGAAGTGGCGGAATACAAAAAGCCCGAGTACAAGGTGACCGTTTCCGCGCCCGGAAAATTTGTGCAAGCCGGCCAGAAAACTAACTTTTCTATCGACGCCCGCTACTTCTTCGGTTCACCTGTCGCCAATGCGGAAGTGAAATATTACATCTACCGCTCGCGTTTCTACGCCTGGGGTTTTGGGGAAGACTACTCGGACGAAACTACTGACGAATCGGACACTGAGGAGGATGAATACTCACAATTCTATCGTGGTGGCGACGACATGGTTCAGGAGAGCGAGGGCACTCTCGATGCGCGCGGTCACATGAATGTTGAGTTTCAGGTTCCGCAAACGGACGAGACCGACACGAATGATTATCGCTATCGTCTTGAAGCACAGGTAACGGATTCAGCTCGCCGGACCATAGACGGCGCCGCGAGCTTTGTCGCCACTCGGGGCACGGTCGTGGCGAATGCCAACCCCGATCGTTACGTCTACAACAAAGGCGATGTCGCCAAAATTCGCGTTACGACCAGCGATTACGAAGGACGCCCTGTTTCTGCGAAGGTGCAGCTTCAGTTTGTCGAGCGCACCTGGACTAAGAAGGAAAAGAAGGCTGACGATGACGAGTATTCATATCCCGAGTATGAGATGCACGAACGTCAGATAGCCTACGCTGACGTACAAACCGATTCGCAGGGCCAGGCCTATTACGACTATACGACTACCGAAGATGGTAACATTTCGATCAAGACAGTCATCTGGGAGAACGGCAAAGCGGTCGCTTCTATTGGCGGCTATCTCTGGGTTACCGAGCGTCAATATCCCTGGTCCGATTCTTCCTACTACAGCGAAGACTACAATTCGATAAAGCTTGTCGCGGACAAGAAGTCGTACAAACCGGGCGAGACTGCTCACGTGTTGGCGATTCTGCCAACTGACAATGCTCACCTTCTCGTCAGCACCGAGTTGACCAGGGTGATGTCTGTCCAGCACGTTAGCTCGCCCGGCAGATCAATTGTGCTCGACATTCCGATCCAGGCGAGTTATGCGCCCAACGTGTTTCTCAACGTGTCTTACGTGAAGGGTGGCGACATGTACACGAGTGATCAGCGACTGGTCGTGCCCGCTCGCGACAAGATGCTTAACCTCGAAATCATCTCGAACAAGAAAGAGTACAAGCCTCGCGAAACGGCGTCTTACACGATCCTGGCGCGCAATGGCGACGGCGCGCCGGTGTCGGGCGCCGAGGTGAGTCTGGGCGTGGTTGATGAAAGTATTTACAGCGTCTCGCCAGATTATTCGGGCAACATCAAGAGCGAGTTTTATGGCATGCGCTATAACAGCGTGCAAACGCACCTTTCCATCAACTACACCTTCACCGGCTTCGCGGGCAACAAGCCCATTGACCTCGCCCGGAACAAGCCGACTTATCAGCTCGCTGACTTCAAAAATGAAGGAGACCTGGTTCAACCGACTATCAGAAAAAACTTCAAGGATACCGCCTTCTGGCAACCTGATGTCGTAACTGGCGCCGATGGTCGTGCCACTGTCAAAGTTGATTTGCCGGACAACTTAACCACCTGGCGCGCAACCGCGCGTGGTGTAACGGCCGACACTAAAGTTGGGGCAACGAAATACAAAGTTGTCGCACGCAAGGACGTAATCATGCGACTCGAAACGCCGCGCTTCGTCACCCAGGGCGACACGGTCACGCTGTCCGGAATTGTTCACAACTATCTCAACGCTGACAAATCAACGCAGATTTCGTTGGAGGTCGACGGGGCACAACTGCAAAATTCCGGGAAACAGACGGTCACTATCGGCAAACAAGGGGAGCATCGTATTGACTGGCAGATTTCAGCTCCGAATGTGGGCGAGATCAAACTTCTCGCCAAGGCCCTTACGGACACCGAATCAGACGCAGTGGAATTGCCGTTAACCGTGGTGCCACGCGGGCTTCATCAAGTGAAGAACGAGTCGGCGGCATTCTCCGACGAAAATGCCGAGAAGACTTTTTCCGTGAACTTGCCACTGGGCGCCGATGCGCGCGCGCGAAGATTACGGATCGATGTCGCACCCTCCGTCGCCGGCTCATTGTTTGGCGCCCTCGATTACCTCACGACGTATCCGTACGGCTGCACTGAGCAAACGATGTCGAGCTTTCTTCCCAACGTCATCGTCTCGCAGGCTCTGAAGGACGTGAAGTCGTCATCAATAAAAACCTCAAACGATCTTTCGAAGAAGGTGCAAAAGGGTTTGGATCGGCTCTACGCCTATCAGCACAACGATGGCGGTTGGGGCTGGTGGAAAGATGATCAGAGCGATCCCTTCATGACCGCATATGTTGTCAGCGGGCTGGTGCTCGGGAAGCGGGCTGGTTATCAACCGGATGACGGTCGTATAGCCAGCGGGCGCGAGAAGCTAAAACAGATGCTCGACGCGGGCACGACTGAAGCAGGAACCCAGATTGACTTGGAAACGCGCGCTTTCATGGTCTACGCGCTCGAGGAAAGTGGTGATACTGAAAGCCGTCACCTTGAGAAGATCGTTAGCGAGCGCGGCAACTTGCAACCTTACGGTCGGGCGCTGCTGGCGTTGACTTTGAAACAACGCAAGGACGACAAGCGCGCGCGCGACGTAGCAACTGAGATAGAACGAACCGTAACAGCCGACGATTTCTCAGCCCACTGGGAGTCGCGCCGCAAAGCAATGCTTGACTTTGCTGAATCAAACGATACGGAAGCGACGGCGCTATCGCTGAAAGCCCTCGCTCGAATTAAGCCCGATAGCCCACTGCTGCCCCGCGTGGCACGCTGGCTGGTCTCGAATCGCGACCATGGTTATTACTGGGCCTCGACCAAGGATACGGCCTTCGCTATTTTCGGGCTCATCGATTACCTAAAAGTAAGCCGCGAATTATCGCCCAACTACGACGTGGAAGTTTACCTGAATGGCGAAAACGTACTCACTCAGCACGTTTCCTCGGGAGATCCTTCGCAGACGTTCTCCATTAATCGCAAAGCCGGCGACCTGGCGGGAACAAATGAAATCCGTGTAGTGAAGCGTGGACCAGGCATGGTCTATTTTTCGTCATCGCTAGACTATTACACTGGCGAAGAAGACGTCGCGGCGCGCGGCTCAGCGGATCTTAACCTGACACGCGAGTACCTTCGTCTCAAGGTTGTTGAAGATGGCTACAAACTCAAGTGGAAAACCGAACCACTGAGCGGCGACATTCATTCGGGTGACGTGGTTGTAGTCCGGCTAAAAATAAACGGGGTGAAAGCGCGTCACTTGTTGATTGAAGACCCGATTCCAGCCGGCGCCGAACAGGTTGAGAGCGTTGGTAATCTCAATCTCGATTACTCCTCCGGTAACGATTGGTCCGACTGGTATAGTTCCCGCGAGTTTCGCGACAACCGTACGGTCTTTTTCCTGGACTACTTCGATGGAAGCATAACCCTGCAATACGCAATGCGGATCCAGGTGCCGGGACAGTTTCGCGTGGCCCCGGCGCGCACCGAATTGATGTACAGCCCGGCAACGCAATCAAACACCGCAAGCGGGAAGCTGACTTTCCTGGAGAGGAAATAGGAAGTACTCCTATGCGGGTAGGCATAAACGGCGGTGGGCGCACGGTGCAGAACCGCGAGCGGTAGCGAGTGGATGCCGGCGCTCAACTTCGCAACCAAACTGGCTCTGATGACTATGAATTCAACGTTGGGGATCGCATCCGCTTACTACCGCTCGCGGTTCTGCAACTATGCTCTTGCTGAGGTCAACCAATGCTGACTGAAACTTTCCATTCAATGATCAACGCCACGCGTAAGCTGTTTACAAACTGGCGAGCGATGTTGCTGCTCGCAATTGTGTATGCTTCGCTGCTGGCGGCTCTTTACATTTTTGTGGCAGTAAGGGAGGCCAATATCGGGCAGGTGATACTGACTTTCGCCCTCGCCGTTGCCGCACCTCTCCTTTTCTTCATACTTCAGAGTATGGTGGCCTCGCAGACGGATGAAATAGCCGCAGGATCTTTGCTAAGACGATCGCTGACCAGTTTCTGGAAGTTGATCCTGATCAGTTTGCCGCTAATCGCGTTGGCAGTTCTCATCGCTTATCTCTTGTCGAAAGCACAAGCTCATTGGGGGGCAACTGTTAACAATCCTGAAAGCGATATTGCGCGTCAAATTGCCTCGAGGGTTGAGGCGCAGCGGGCGACCCGACCAATTAATTGGAAAGTTTCAATTCTTTCCACCATTCGCTACCTTACTTTTGGACTTGTATTGCCGCTTGTCGCAATTCACTTGTGGCTCGCCACTGTTCATGAAGGCCTCGGCTCAGCTGTTAGAAGAATAAGAACACATCTCGCACAGGCGTTTGCGCCTCAGTCAGTCCTCATCTATATCGCGGGCTTTCTTATCTTTGGGGTCGCTCCCTACTTCCTGCTTTTCAGAACCACTCAAACGAAGCATGCATGGCTGGAGCTGTCGTTACTGATCGCGCGGCTGGTCGTAGTGTTTGCGCTGACGCTATTTGGCTGGGCAATCACTGTGCGAGCCCTCGGCCAATCTTCGACAAACCCGGTGCCAGACCAGGCAAACGAGACGGCTTGATGCAGGCGCGACGTTCATTGGCCACTGATCTTTCCAGGCCACGGTTAAATCCCGTGCGCTTCCAGGCCCTTGCGGCCGTGACGATCTGCATTGTGATCTTTGGTTTGGCGGTGGCGCTCAAAGCCACGCTGCCTTCCAGTTGGTCCTCTTCTTCTTCCGAGTCAATTAGCGCGGATGACCTCGATCAGCGCCTGCAACGAGCGGCAACTCTCTCGCTGGGCGACCGGCGCGGCGCCGTCATCGTCATGGATCCGCAAACCGGACGTATACGCGCAGTCGTCAATCCCCAACTCGCCTTCGGGGAAAACTTTCCGCTCGGTTCCGCAATTAAACCTTTCACTGCCCTGGCGGCGCTGCGGTCCGGCGTGATCGACGAAGACTCGCGCACGCTTTGCCACGAAAAATATTCGCACCACGCTTTTCAAACGACTTGCTCGCATCCCCGCGAACTGCCGCCCTTGAATCCGACGGAGGCGATCGCCTATTCCTGCAACTATTACTTCAGCACTTTGGGCGAACGCCTCACGGAGGAGAGCTTCACCGGTACGCTCGGCGAATTTGGTTTTGGCAAAAAAACCGGGGTCAACGCCGGCGGAGAGTTAGCAGGACAACTGCAGCGCAGCGAATGGCGTCCGCAAAATGCAATCGGTGAGGGCAACTATCTCCAGGCAACTCCCATTCAAGTCATGAAAGCCTACACTGCCCTGGTCAATGGAGGTCACCTCTTTGCGCCGCGCCTGGCGAGATCGGCAGGCTTCGAATCGAACCTTCAGGCAAATGTCGAAATCAAAGATCGAGACCGGGAATTAATTATCAAAGGAATGCGCGGAGCCGTTCGCTATGGCAGTGCTGAAAAGGCCACTCTTTATTCACTTCCGGTTTATATCTTTGGTAAGACCGGCACCGCCACGGAACTCAACGGTTTCCGCACGCATGGCTGGTTTGTCGGTTTTGCCTCACGGCCGCCCAGCCACACGACCTCTGACTCGGAAGCTGCCCCTAAGAATGTCAACCTGGGAGTGCTTGTTTTTCTGACTAAGGGCCATGGGTTTGAAGCGGCCCAGGTGGCGCGTCAGCTCTTTGACGTGTTCGCGTCTGAGATCTCAAATCTCAGCTCGGAAGTGCAACCCGAGGTTGCCGCCGCCGCTACAAAGTTGACGGCGCAGTCGCCCACACCGATGAGCCCCTATCAGGACACTATTTCTAAATCTCACACGCTGTCAATCACTGTTCACCTCGTGCGCGAGAACATCAACCGCACCATGCCGCTTGAGGACTACGTCCGCGGCGTAGTTGCCGCTGAGGGCAGCATGGAAAGCGAGCCTGAAGCACTGAAAGCTCTGGCCATCGCCAGCCGGACTTATATCCTTAAGAACCTGGGCCGACATGCCAGGGACGGTTACGATTTTTGTACTTCCACGCATTGCCAACGGTACCGGCAGCTGGATTCTGCGGGCTACGTCTCCCCACTGATTCTCGAAGCCGTTGAAGCCACTCGTGGAGAAATCCTACGTGACGAGAATAATGAACTTGCTGATTCTTACTTCAGCGCTTCGTGTGGTGGGGCAACTGCGGACCTGGCAACGCTGTGGGGAGGCAATGCACCTCCCTATCTGAAAGGTGTTCATGATGAGTATTGCACGAGCGGGGCCCACCATAGTTGGACCGACGTCATTTCGCAAAAGCAAATGCTCAAAGCGCTCCAGACTGATCCGCGCACGAATGTAGGTGAGCGGCTCATTGACGTCAGCGTCTCACGAACCGACGCCAGTGGTCGGGCTGAGTTGATTACCGTTGAAGCCAATCGCCGCATCACGATAAAAGGATGGGATTTCAAGATCATAGTTGGCCGGGCGCTTGGTTGGAACTTGCTTAAGAGTTCGCGTTTCAAGATTTCGCGTTCGGGTTCGAATTTCGTATTTCGCGGCAGCGGGTTTGGGCACGGCCTGGGGCTTTGTCAGGAAGGTGCACACGTCATGGCCGCCCGAGGAGCAACTTACCGGCAGATCCTTGCGAAGTATTTTCCCTCTACCAGTATCGCGAACGATAACCGTTTGTCGGCTTCCGCAGATCTGTTGTGGAACGGTGTCTCGATCTTTGATCGGGGATCTTCGAAGGCAACCAACGCCGCCGAATCAGCTCTGGAAAATGTCAGAATCGCGCAACACTTTTATCAAAACCCTGAGACAGTTCGTCGAACGCTTTCCAGCGAAGATTTTCGCGTCAACTACCCCAGCACTATCGGCCAGCAGGAAGCTGCAGGACTGCTAAGCTTGCTTCAGTCGAGCCGCAAATCCTTAATTGCGCGCGTTGCCGCTGCCGGAGTTAACGCTCAAATGCCGCCGCTCGAAATCTTCATTAATGAAACAACTGGCGACTTTGTTGGTCGAACGGGACAACCGGCGTGGGCGGCTGCGGCGACAAAGGGTAGTCGGATTGAGATCCAGCCGCTCGAAACGCTCAAGCGCCGTCGAATTCTCGAAACAACACTGCGCCATGAACTCGTACATACTCTAGTCGACATTGTTGGGCGCGGCCGTGCACCGCGTTGGCTCGCAGAAGGATTGGCGGTGCATCTTGCAGGCGAGGGACCACTGGTAGCACGTTACCAGCCGCGAGAGCGCCTGACGACAAGTGAAATTGAGAAGCAGCTCAGCGACACCGGGTTCGCAAAATCGGCAACCGACATGCGTGCCGCGTACGCAGCGGCATACAGCGAGGTCATACGTCTCATTAATAGCGAAGGCGAGGCGAGTGTCTGGCGGCGAGTGGCGAAATGACTGCGAGCTGCGTCAGAAGCGGCAGCGGTTCGCGACCGGTCAAGGCATCCAACTCTCGCTCAAAAGGCACTTCTATTCGCGAAACCGGGGATTTCAAGCTTTGTAGGGCCAGTGGCTAACGGTCGCGGTTCTGATGCAATGAGCTGAGCGATCAATCTCTTTTTATCCTTGGTAGGTTTTGTTAATCTTGATTCCAATGCTCACATCAATACATCGTCTTATCGCAGTCTCGCTTATTCTTCTTTGCATCTCCTCGCAGCTCATAGCGCAACAGAGGCGCGGCGCGCCGCCAAGGAGACCGGCGCCGGCGGAAGTGCCCGAACCGCCTCCAACGTATGACACCCTGCTCGCTGCTGACAGTTACAAAGTTTATTGTGAGATAAGGACAGTCGGTGGATTGATCCGCTCATCCGCAGTTAACGATCTAATCGATCCGGTGATGAAGCTCGGCGGCCCTCCGAAAGAATTTAAGACACTTGTGAAATGGCTTAACGCCCATGCCGAGGTGCTCGCGGGCTCACGAATGCTGGTGGCCGGCTGGCCATCGAGACCCAAACTGCCAGCCATTCTGGTGGCCATAGAGTTTTCGTCTCCCGAGGAGGCGAAAAAGTTCTATCCGGAGTTGAGTGGCTTTCTGCCGACGCTGTTGCCGACGCCCACAGCGACGCCTTCGCCAACCCCAGTGACTAGCCCAAAATCTACATCGGTTGTTGGCCCGAGTGACTCACGAATGACAGCGGCTGACCCAAAACTCGTTACCCCAAAACCTGTTTCAGCGAAAGATCCTGGACAAGAAGAAACCTTTACCCAAAGAGAAAATCCTGGCCTGCCGCCCTATCACATGAAGCAGTCTGGTGCTCTCGTTCTGATCAGCAACACCGACTTCACCTTTCAAGATCTAAGACCGCGCGGCGCCAAGCTGCTTGAAGAAGATCCGAATTTCACTCTGGCACGGAATCGCTTTGCATCTGAGTCCATCTTTCTCTACGTCGATGTGAAGTCGATTGAAAAGGAAGAAAAGGACCGCCAGAAAAAATGGGAAGAGGAAGAAAAAAAACGAGTTGAAGCGGAAGCCGCCACGCCACCCAAAGTGGAAGAGGCGCCTGCAGCGGAAATTAATGCTTCCCCCGTAGAAGAACAACTCCCGTCCGCGCCGCCTGAGCCGTATCCGTCGCCATCTTCGCAGCCGATTGTGGTAGCAGCTACGGCTGACCCGCAGGCTGCGAACGACGCCACACTATCGGGCGCGCCACAGCGCAATATGGATGCAGTGGGTCCGATGATGTTCTCTTTCTACGGTGCGCTGTTTGGCGGCCAAACCAAATGGCCCGAAGCCGTCAGTGCGGCCCTGGCTTTTGAGGGCGAGACTTATGTTCTTCGCACGTTGATCGTGAACGGCGACGAGAACAAGAACAATGCGATTCCTTTTGTGCCTCAATTCGTTTCGGGACCGGCCCTGGTGCCGGAGTCACCCAACATATTTCCCGCGGATACGGATCTCTTCGTGACTGTTTCGTTGGATTACCCGCAAGTGTACGACGGCATGTTGAAAGCCATTGCCAATGCTGAACAGCAATCGAGAAAGTATAGCCGCCAGACTGTCAAAGACAGGCCGCCACCTGAGTCACCCTTTGCTGCCTATGAAAAGAAATTGGGACTAAAGATCAAAGACGACGTGCTACCTCTACTGGGAAATGAGTTGGCTCTGGTGCTGCCCAGGAAAGTAAAGAAAGCCTCCAACGAAGCCGCGCGAAACCCGGGTGATGAAGGCCCGACAGCGGGCACGAACCAACCGGATACCAATATCGCCGGTCCCAATCCCGTGATCGCGATCTCGGTGAAGGACCGGGAAGCTGTTGGGCGATTAATACCAAAGATTATTGAAGGGTTCGGATTGAAAGGGGCAAACTTGTTTGCGCAAACTGAAAAGCGCGATGGAACTGAAATCACTTCTTACGCAAATCTTTTCGCTTATGCGTTCGTGGGAGATTTTCTGGTAGTCTCGCCCGATGCTGCCGCCACACGACACGTAGTCGATGCCTATATAAACCATCAGACGCTTTCCTCCGATAGCCACTTCAGAAACTTCACGCGTTGGCAGCCGCGGCAGGTGCTGGGACAGGTTTATGTGGCGCCCGGACTGGTCGAACAATATACCGCTGGGGGAAACGGCTCTCGCCTCAATGAAAAGATGAGCGAGTTTTTAACTCGTGTTAATCCCGTGATCGATCCTCTCACTTACGCGCTGTCTAACGACGGCCTGGGTCCGCTTCACGAACTGCATGTGCCAAAGAATCTGCTTCAATTGTTCATTGCGGGAATTTCCAGCGAGGCTGGTAAGGCGCCGCTCGAAACCAACGAGGCAATGGCGAGAAGCGCGCTGCAATCGGTAGCCGTCGTCGAGGCTTCATTTCAGGCCGACAAAGGCAAAGGACGCTATGCGACACTCGACGAATTGCTCTCTGAAGGCTTAATCAACAAAGAGTTCATGGAAAGATACGGTTATACAATTGAACTAAGGGTCTCTGGAAACAGATTTGAGGCGACTGCAGTACCCAACGAGTATGGCAAGACTGGTCGACTATCTTTCTTCATCGATGAAAGCGGAGTGCTTCGAGCCGGCGATCACGGCGGCGGAGCCGCAACGGCGGCGGATCAGCCTATGCAGTAGAATAATTCTCGCTGCGGAGTATTACACAGCCTCGCTAGCGGCGGGCCAGGGAGTCGACTTTACGGGTGGACTATTTCCGATGAATGAAAAATCTCGCTATCTTCCTGGCATTACAAGTTATCTATTTGCACCGGCTCGACCGGTTCAGCGAGTTCAAAACCAAATACTCGCGAGTAAAAATATAGTTCGCCATCCAGCGCGCGTTTGATGTTCTTCGCTTGGCGAAACCCGTGCTGCTCGCCTTCAAAAGGAAGATACGCGACGGGAATTCCTTTCGCACGCAATGCTTCCACCATCATCTCCGCCTGATTTGGCGGCACCACTTTGTCCTCGAGTCCCTGAAAGAAGATCACCGGGCAGGCCAACTTCTCGGTGAAGTTGATGGGCGAGCGCTCAACATAGATCTGCCGCTTTTCCGGATAAGGCCCCATGAGTCCATCAAGATAACGCGATTCAAATTTGTGAGTCTCTTTTGCCAGGGCTTCGGCATCGCTAACGCCATAGTGGCTCGCCCCAGCGTCGAACGTGTCGCGAAAGGTGAGCGCGCAGAGAGTAGTGTAACCGCCGGCACTACCTCCAGTAATCATCAGGCGATCTCCATCGACCTCGCCTCGCCCAACCAGATAGCGCGCTCCGTTGGCACAGTCGTCAACGTCAACGATTCCCCACTTGTCTCTTAATCTCTCGCGATAAGCGCGCCCGAAACCCGTGCTGCCACCGTAGTTGACGTCGAGCACGGCTATACCGCGGCTGGTCCAATATTGAATGCCAAGGCTAAGGGCAGTTGCCGCGGCAGCTGTAGGTCCGCCATGGCTCTCGACTAACAGCGGTGGCCGCTCCTCATCAGGAGCGCTGTAATCGCGGTTCTGTGGTGGATAAAAGAATCCATAGGCCGTGAGTCCTTCTTCTGTGGGAAACTCGACCGCGCGCGGAGTTGAGAGATATCCGGCATCAATTTCCAGGTTGCTGGAGCGGCGAAGCACTTCAAAAGTTCTCGTTTCCAAATCGAGCTTTACAATTGATGCTGCTTCAGAGGGCGAGCCGGCGCGCATCACTGTCTGACATGGCGAGGCGCGAATAAACCTTAAGTCGGTATACGTAGAATCGATCGGTTCAAACTCTTTCGTGCCTGTGTCGAGCAACGCAAGCCGGGATATGCCTTTTTCAATGTAAGCACAAACAATTCTCTCCTCCGACTCAAAAGCATAGGTCGACATGCCAAATCCCCACTGCGGCATGCCAAACTCAGCTTCCATTTCACAGAGCGGTTCGACGCGCCCGTCCGATTTCACGCGGTAAAGATTCCACCAACCGCTGCGCTCCGAGACAAAATAGAGCACACCCTCGGGAGACCATTCCGGTTGGAATATTGATTCATAGCTGCCACCGGCGATGCGCTGCGTGTCTTTGAGCAAACCATCTTCGCCGAATGTACCGATCCAAAGTTCGCTTCCATCCCAGGGCATATTTGGGTGGTTCCATGTGAGCCACGCCAGCCTCGAGCCATCGCTGCTCAGGCGCGGTGACGAGTAGAAATCATTACCTGATACCAACACCTCGCCAGGAGTTTCATCGCCTTCGACTTTAACCGCCACCAGAGTGTTTAGAGCTTCGCGACCAGCTACCGTGTGGTCTTCCCGAACACAGATCAAACGGCCACGAGCTTGATCGATAACGGCGTCGGCATAACGGAGGTCGCCGCCGGGAGTGATCGCCTGCGGCTCCGCTTCCCCTCTCCGCACGTACAGTCGCTGGTCCGAAAAGTTGGAAAAGTAAACCGTGCCATCTCGCACCGTATAGTCACCACCGCCATACTCATGCACCCGAGTTCGCGGGTTAAAGGGCAACGGTGTTACATCGCTTACAACGCCCCGCGCATCCCGCTTCACAATCACACTGCGGCCACCTTCGGTAGGGCGCATTTCCACCCAGTAAATATCCGAACCATCAATCCAGGGCTGCGAAAGCCCGATGGAGCCGCCGACGATTGAGTCGGACGTTATCGGCGACTTCCATGAACCGTAGGGCGCGACGCGAGACGGCGGCATAAGGTTATTCTCCAGTAACTAGTGTTTTAAAGGCGCGGAAGGTTTGCGGATAGTTTTGTTACGGCGTCGTGAACTGTTTGCAAGATTGCTGCAACCATCGCTGAGGTAGCCCGGCCTAATATCCGACATCGTTAATTCTCCATGGGAGAACTGAGATAAAGGCAAGGGCGCCGGTCTTGGGGGAGGTCGGCGCCCAGAGTCTTTTTGGCCGCTCGTTGGTTGATAAATGACTATTTTCTGACCTCCACCCGCTTTACTCCCGGTCGTTCCTTACGCACGTTTACTTCAGTCTTCAGCGAGCCGGCGCCCAACTCCAGAGCGACCGTGTAATCTCCGGGCGAAACCCAGCCCAGCGCATCACGCTCCGAAAGCGTTTCGACTCTGGCCCGTGTAGCTTCTCTCGTCGGTCACCTTCTCCTGTCTTTTGAGATCCCAAACAAGGTATGCCGTTGTCAGTGCTCTTCCACAAACCTCCTCCTGCCGTGCAAACATAAAATGTCTTTGGATCATTCTCATCGCCAACGACCTGCCAGACACAGCCCGCCGGACTCGAAGGGCCAACCAGACGCCACTTGAACTCAGCTAGCAGATTGGCGTTAAGTTGGGTTGAAGTTGGCTGCGCCTGGGCCGCAAAGGAGATCGTCAAGATAAACAACAACAGCAGGAAGACAGAAAGCGGGCGTTGCCGGTTAGTCAAAGTCATCTTTTCCACACCTGGATTGACTGGAATACGGGGAAGCGCTGAATTCTTAACCTGCTTGTCCAATAGAGTCAATGCGAATTGAGCGAGCTTTGATTCTTTCATTGACTCGCAGTCAAAAGCGGATCACAATTTGCCGAACTCGGAAGAGATGGCCACGATGTTTTCCGGTAACCGATTTCAAATTCCCCTCCTCCTGGCTGGTCCATTCATTGAGCCGGTTGCCGGCTCGCATTTCTCCAGGCGCCAGCGTTTTCCTGGAGTTGTTCGTGGTGGTTCGGACTCTGCCGGCCGCCATCCGAAAAGGAATTTGGAAATGGGGCCATTAGCCAGATTTACATTGGGGTCAATCCTGGGAATTGTCGTCGCCCTTGTTTTTGTGCCCGCGGTCTTAGGCCAAAGCACTCAGGCCGAACGCGATAGAGCAGACAACGAACGCGACCTGGAGCTCCGCATCTGGAACCTTAGACTGCTTTCGGAACAATCCCTCAAGTCTCGCGAGAAGCGACGTGATCCTCAGCAGGCACTCGCGCAGATGCAGGACGACTTCAAGCGCCTCCAGATGGTGAACAAGAGCCTGGGGCGGGCCGCCCTGGGAAACAGCGGGCTCGATCTGAGATTCGTTTCGAAGTCAGCGGCTGAAATCGAGAAGCACGCGGAACGGCTCAACAGCAATTTAGCGCTGCCTCAAGCCAATGAGAGTTATCAGCACAATAGTGTTCCGATTTCGCGTCCCGAGCAAATTAAGCCCTCCATCTTGCGATTGGCGCGCGTAGTATTCAGGTTTGTGGACAATCCTTTTTTCAAAGAGGCTTCCGTAGTGGATACTGAGCTTACAACCAGGGCACGGCGGGACCTCGAAGAGATCATAGAACTGAGCCGAGAGATAAAGAGCAGCAGCGAGAGACTGGATAAGGCAGCTCGCGGCAAAATCGATCGGCCATGAGTTGGCTGGAAGCCAATTTGGCAGTGGAACCATGAAGGTCTCTGACCGCCGATGCG
>JBKOZZ010000145.1:0-11117 GCA_046726155.1 Acidobacteriota bacterium | reverse complement strand
TGGCGTATCTTTTGATAGACGCTATTGTTGATGATTATCTTCCGCTGCTCGACCTCATTAGCGAACGTATGGATGAACTCGAAGACTCAATCTTCGGCGAATGGCGAGCAGAAGTAATCGAAGACATATTCAACGCCAAGAAGAAACTGCTCTACATGCGTCGCTCGATCACTCCGCTGCGCGATGTATTCAATACCATGCTCAGGCGGGAGCAACCCATCTTTCCCCGAGAAACGCACGTCTACTTTCAGGATGTTTTCGACCATCTCATCCGCGTGGCCGACACGATTGATGGTCTGCGCGATATGCTCAGTTCCACTATGGACGCGTACCTTTCTGTTTCCGCCAATCGCATGAATAAGATTATGAAGCGGCTGACCTCTATCTCGACCATCCTGATGTCAGTTACTTTGATCGCCGGCATCTATGGTATGAACTTCATGTTCATGCCTGAACTGAGGTGGCGCTTCGGCTACGTGTACGCGCTTCTTTCAATGGTGGCAGTGGGGCTGGCGCTTTATGTTTACTTGAAGAAGGTCAAATGGATATGAACCCAAGATTTTCGCATCGCTTTCATGGAAGGAACAGGAAGAAGGGAGACATTGCGCAACTTGCCGATCAGCTTGCCCCGCTGGAAGAGCAGCACAAGCGTGCCACACAAGGGCAGGTTGCGGGCCAACGTTCAGTTAATTCCGGAGCGAGTCAGGAGTACGGCGCCATTGTCGTTAACAATGCTGCTGGGAATCTTTCGCAGGACATCATGGAAGACTCGGGACCGGGGACGTTTTTGGGAATGGAGCCTGTCGTTCTCGTGATCCTGGGCGTGATGCTCGCTTTCATCGCTTTCATCGCCTGGCAAATCTCGCAAATGCCGGCACCATAAATGGAAACCTTGCAAGCAGTTCAGGGCTCACCACCAGACCGTTTAGAGTTCACTCAAGCAGTTTTGAATTCACTCAAGCAGTTTAGAGTTCAAACTTTAGTTTGTGTTTTGGAACACAGCAAGCTAAAGCTTGAACTCTGAACTCTTGAGTGAGCGCCATCCTTTGTTTACATGGGGCCCGCGTCTTTGAGTTCGTCGTTCTCGTCGAACGCGCCGTCGGGTGATGGTCCGGGATCGAGACCGGATGTCCCTGAACTTGAATCCTTTTCAGTTTCTTCAAGGTCGCTTAGGGTCCCGGCGCTCGTCGCATCAGCCTTGCGCTGCGCTAATCCTTCTTCTTTGCCCTTATCTTTTGGCCCGTCAACTTCCCCTTTTTCCAGATTCGCCATGTATATTCCCCCTTAAAGAAACCAGCTAATCACCACTGCCAGGGCGACTCCTACCGCGGCATAGATGCCCGCGACAATGTCATCTGCCATTATTCCGAGTCCTGATTCCAGTGATTCAAGCTTACGTGCCGGATATGGCTTAACAATGTCGAAAAACCTGAAAAGAATAAACGCCAGAATTGCCGACCACCAGGCCGCGCCGAAGACAAAAGAAACCGGGATTAGGGCAATGAATTGGCCGGCAACTTCATCTATCACGACTTTGCTCGGATCTTTCCGACCAGACAGCTCCTCCGTGCGCGAGGCTGCCCAGATTCCAGCCAGCGTGACAATGACTACCACGGCCAATTCAACCGCCACCACACCATAATAAACATGAAGCAGATTGAAATTGTGGCTGGCGCCGGCCTCGAAGAAGAACTTCATGGAGGCATTACGAACCAAAGCATAGACGCCTATACCGACCAGCGATCCCCACGTCCCGGGCGCAAGCGGCAGATAACCGACGCCGCAGGTAGCGACGGCGAGGGCCAGATAATCTTTCGTTGAGCGGGCGGTTCGCGGTATGGGCAACGAAGGCTCGACCGCGATAACCGGTGGATTAAATTCATCGCTGGATTCTTTTACGATCATAGTCAAAGGCACTGCTGATAAGTTGTTAGAGAGGATGATGAGTAATGAGTGCTGAGCATCAAGAAGTTCAGAGTTCAACCTTCAGGTTGCCGTGTCTCGTGAGAAAGCAGCAAGCTAAAGCTTGAACTCTAAACCTCTTGACACTCATCACTCATTACTCGTCACTCATAAGTGTTCAACGATCTTACCCACCAGATCGTATTGCTGCGCTTCAGTGATCATGACATTCAGCAAATCACCCGGCGCCGGGGCGAATCCTTCAGGGGCGTCATTAATCAGGATGCAGCCATCGATATCAGGCGCCTGTGTTTCCATTCTTCCCTGCCACAGGAGGTCGCTCTCATTCGCCTCACCTTCGAAAATCACTCGAACCCGCTTACCGATCTTCGCTTTGTTTCTTTTGCGGGAGATGCGAGCCTGCTCTTTCATCAAGCGCGCGCGGCGCTGTTTTGCGATTTTGGGATCGACCTTGTTCGGTAGATCATAGGCCGGCGTTCCTTCTTCATCCGAATACGTAAACACGCCCACGCGATCGAATTCGACGTTCTTAACAAACTGCAACAGTTCTTCAAAGTCCTCATCCGTCTCGCCGGGAAACCCGGTGATGAATGTAGTGCGCACGCCAATCCCGGGCACACGATCGCGCACTCGTTTGATCAGTTTTTCCAGCGACGCGCGATTGCCGCCGCGCTTCATCAGTTTCAAAACATTTTGTGAAGCGTGTTGCAGAGGCATGTCGAGGTATTTGACGGCTTTCGGTTCTTCCGTCAGGACGTCAAGAAAAGCATCGCTGATATGCGTCGGATAGGTGTACATCACCCGAACCCACTCGATGCCTTTCGTGTGGGATAGCTCCCGCAGCAAATGCGACAGTGCTTCCTGTTTGCCAAGATCTTCTCCATACCGCGAAGAATCCTGCGCGACGAGTATTAACTCCTTAACGCCTTCTTCAGCTAGTTGCTGCGCCTCCGCTACGATCGAGCCGAAGCGGCGGCTGCGAAAATGACCGCGCATCTGCGGAATGAAGCAGAAAGCGCAAGGACGGTCGCAACCTTCGGCGATCTTTATGAAGGCATAATGGCTCGGCGTCGCTAACACTCGTGGCGTCGATTCGTCGTAGAGATAGGTCGCACTTTGATTCCCAAGCGAAATGACCGGAAGCGAACGCGTGTCCGTCTTCGGATCGCAGACCGCGAGGATGTCATTTATTTGACTGGTGCCGATGAAGGCGTCCACTTCCGGCAGCGATAGTTTCAATTCATCGCGATAACGCTCGACTAAACAGCCGGCTACTACCAGCCGCGTGGCTTTGCCATCTGACTTCAATTTAGCTGCTTCTAAAATCGCTTCGATGGATTCTTTTTTCGCGGCGTCAATGAAGCCACAAGTGTTCACGACCACCGTGTCGGCTTCGCTGGCAACCGCAGTTATTTGATAGCCAGTTGCCTTGAGTTGACCCATCATCACCTCGCTATCGACGAGGTTCTTGGGACAACCGAGACTAATAAATCCAACCTTTTTCATTAAACTTAAGCCGGTAACGCAAGCTGTGAGTTTGCGTCTACGGCAAGCTAAACAGCTTGCGGAGTTTCCTCCTCGAGTTGTTTCAGTATCCGATCAATTTCGCGCAGCTCACCCGGCGAAAGCTGTTGCCCGCCAAATCTCACCCGGTTGTAGGCTTGCGTTATAGTCAACGCCGGTTGGAAATCTAGACCGTTCGCAAACTCGAGCGGCGTCAGGTCCGGTTCCCGTTTCATTCCGCGGTGCGCCAGCAAAGCCAGCAATCGCTCGTAAAAAAGAACTGTAGAAGCGTCGCTGTTTGCCGGCCGCTTTGACAAGCTCAAGCCCCGGCGCCAACCAAACCGGCGAACACGTCTGACCAGGAACCAAAGCAGGAACACCGCCACGCCGGCTAAGCCAATTAATACAATCGCAGTGCTGCGCGAAGTAATTGCTTCCCGTGTAGCCGAGATTATTTGCACGAGTGAACGGCTATATACAAAGAGCTGGTTATGAAGCGAAGTTGCCAGCGAGCGTTGCTCCTGTTTGTCGTAGCCCACCACATATTGAAACCAAATCAACTCGAGCGCTTCGGCATATTTTCCCAGTTGGGCGGCAAAACCAGTGCTAAATGGCTCCATTCTTCCGGCTGCGGGAGTCGGATCAAAAGTTACCCAGGTTTGACTCTCGGGAAAATAGACTTCCACCCAGGAATGGGCGTCGCTTTGCCTCACGGTATAAGCCCCGGCTGCTTCGTTGTATTCGCCGGGAAGAAAGCCGTTCACCACCCGTGCGGCGATACCGCGCGTTCTCAACATCACGGTCATGGCGGTTGAAAAGTACTCGCAGTGTCCGGACTTCACATTGAAAAGAAAGTCGGCTAATGGATCGGGTCCGCCGGCTCTCATCTGTAAGCTATAGCCGTATTCTGTTTGCAGCTGTGACTCGATCGCTTTCGCCTCGTCGTAGCGATTGAGCGCGTGCGCGTTGACGACTATGGCGTTGGCGCGCGCCTTTATTCTCGGATCCAGTGAAGGTGGTAGTTGTTTGTAACGTTCGAATGCGAGGGGGTACGGACGCGAGTCTCTTCGCAGCAAAGCTACGTCGGGTTGAGCGGTATCCGAAAGAGCTTTGTAGATGGTGCGCTCAAACTCGTGCCGGCGCGCCTGCACTGAACCTTCGGCATCAACTCGCACCAGTGGAAAGTCGCCCTGAATGGCTATCGGACGAGACGCCGCAAACAGAACCGGCGATTCTATCGACTCCAAAAAAATGGTTTGCGTAGTCCGCTGATGCAATGCTTCGGTTGTGCCAAGTTGGAAGAAACCCTTGTCCTTCTTTATTTCAGGCGCGCGCCTTGCTTCGAAGGATTTTCTCCAGGCGCGGCCGGTAAACTCATCGAGCGCTACCCCTCGCCACCTGAGCCCAGCCGTAGGTTGGGAATCTTCGATGCGGACATGCATCACCACGGCATTATCGCGTTTGAGATCCCCAATCTCTCCCAGTGTTACGCTTTCGGAAAACCCAATGAAGTTTCCGAGTGATCCGCCGCCGCGAGTCAGTGCCGCAGAGCCGGCGCGTGGCGCGACAAGAAACAAGGGCAACGCGAGAACAAAAATCAGCAGGAGCATGACGAGCGCAACAAGCGGAAGGCGATTGGCTTCCACGTTTCGCTTATCGCCCCGACGGATTTTGCGGAAGATGCGCGAATCCGGCGGCACGAGCTGGCGGGTCTCGGTGACAGCAATTGCACGCCTTGATTTCTGAATCTCGAAAGCGATTATTGTGGAAAGTCCGCAAAGCAAGTAGAGAGTTAGGGTGCCTAAGAAGACCGGACTGAAACTCAGTCCGGCTGCCAGCAGTACTTCAAAGAAAGAAATGAGATACAGGAACACCCAGTCGCGATCTTTCTTCGCTTGCAATAGCTTTATGGCTGAGAGAAAAACGATGAGATGGGCGAGCGCGTTTACGCCCAATCTTCCGGCCGGCTCACCGACGCTCTGCTGATATTTCCAGTCGAGAAAGAAAAGCGGGATCGAGAGCAACACCACTATCAATCCGGTACGTTCCGAGAGTTGCCATCTGGTGTCTTCGAGCTTCAATGCCACCAGCATCAAGAGCCAGAGTAAGGTAGCCAGTACGACGGAGAGGCCACCCGCCAACACGAGGGTCAGCGTGGCGACGGCGATCGTTGCGTAAGAGAAGGTTCGGAAGTAAGTCTTGAAACTCATAAAAGGTTGGGCCGGCTATTTTCGATTCAAGCGAATTTCAAAAAGCTTCGGCCATAGTTTGCCAGTCACGAAGAGTTTGCCATTGGTCTCGTCAAAGGCAATGCCATTCAGAACCGCCTCTTCGTCATGAACTTCACCGCTACCCAGTAGCCCAGTTAAATCAATCCAGCCGACTATTCGTCCCGTCTGGGGGTCAATGCGAGCAATACGATCAACGTGCCAGATATTTGCATAGATTTCACCCTGAACGTATTCAAGTTCATTGATCTCGTTGATCGGCATGCTGCCGTCAACGACCGCGATCGTTTTTCGCACCTGGAAGGTCTCCGGGTCAAGAAATCGTATTCGATTGGTACCGTCGCTCACGATTAAGGACTGACCGTCGTTTGCGAGTCCCCAGCCCTCACCCTGGTAGTTGAACTGGCCAATCTTTTCGAAGGTCCAGGCGTCATAAATGAAGCCCAACTGATGTTGCCAGGTCAACTGGTAGATCTTCCCTTTCAAGAGCGTTGTTCCTTCTGCAAAATAGGGCTCCGGTACGTCGACCTTCTGCACTACTTTCCCTGTCTCGAGTTCCACGCGACGCAGACTGGAGCGGCCTTCCTGTCCAGTACTCTCCAGCAACTTGCCGTCATGGAAAAACAGGCCCTGGGTAAACGCACTCGGGTCGTGCGGGAAAACATGGGCCACCTCGTAGCCGTAAATCGGAACAGGTTTATTTGCAGAAGTTTTTTCACCATCAAGATTCGCGACTGTGGCAGACTGACAAGCAAAGCTGGCCAGGGAGAACACCAGCACTAACACCACAGCCATTCGTTGCGCGGCATTCCGCGGCAACGGAGAAACCAGATTGGCAGTAAAGGTCGTTAGCGTTGTCAGAGTCCGCGAAGTCATAGAAATCATCATATTTGGTGGAAAATAATGTGCGCATTCAGCTTAACGTCAGCTGAGTCAAGGGATAAACAGCAAAAGGGCCGACGAGACCAGCAACAAGACCCGCGGAAGCCAAGAGCCAAAAACGAAGCCCGTGGGGCATGACGCCGATCGGGCTTGTTTAGAATAATTCCGGTCAACTTCTGAGCGACAATCGCTTTATATTCATACAAAAAATCAGGCAACTAATCGAATCGTAACAGTGAGCGCCCGCAATTAACAATGCAGCTCGACCGCTGCTAGTATCTGCGCGTCTCGCCAATGGTGTTCAAATTGCTAGAGCGGGTAGGAGCGTTCGAGGATACCGTTTATTAATCCTATGACGAATTCGAATGGGACCCGCGAAAAGCAAAGGAAAACCTTCGCAAGCATCGGGTCTCCTTACCGTTAATAAGCGAAGCGACTTCGGCTGCCAAAAAGCAAAAAGACTAAACCCTAGCTCACTTCTATTTAATGATCCCAGCGACTTCCTACTGCTTGGGCTTTAACTGCTCATGAACTCACTCTACCAACACATGGGGAAAGGCCAGTCCTTGGTTGATCCCTTCCCCGCAGCACAAAGTTGCGCCGTTACCTTTGCTTGGGCTGCAGAAAGGTGGACGCATGTAGGGTTTTGCCACACGTCAGAGTGTCTTCATCAAGGGCCGCCTCCCAGCAGGTCCCTCGAATCGGCCCTGGGCCCTTAGTGCTCTCGTTTGCTAATCCGGCCAATCACAAAGCCGGCGCCGAACATAAGCGTCAGCAGGAAGAAGACGGGGATTAGCAATACAAAGGTGTCCCACAGTTCACGCATCGACAAATCTCCTTTCTGAGGTCTAACGATGGGGCTGTGAGATGGGGTTGACTAGCAGTTTAGTGCAAACGGCGTGGAAACCCAAGAAAAACCAACTTCAACTGTTGGACCCCGCGGATTAACCTGCGGCGGAAGATACAAAGCCCGCGACGGCTTCTCATGCCGGGCGGGCTTAATTTAATAATCCCGGCGACTTCCTACTCTCCACGCAGTACCATCGGCTCCAGCCCGGACATGCCCGCGGCGCCGAGGCTTAACTTCCGTCTTCGGGATGCAAACGAGTGTGACCTGCCAGAGAAACTTCGGACTGTGAATTTCGGACTTTGAATTTCGCTTATCCGGAGCTGCGAGGCTCCTCAATAAATCCGAAATCAGGAATCGGGAAAGACCAGAAATCGAATATCGACCTTCAACACCAGTAGTTGACTGTCAGTCGTCGACCGTCATATGTTCCTGAATGCAAAGAGTCACTGCCGATGACATTTCCCCGAAAAAGGGTATTTGGATTTCCGGCTTGAGCAGCTGTCATGGACTGAAGTGTAAACCGCGAAACGAACCAGATGAGCATTAGGAATTCAAAATGAAAATTCTTCTCACGATTTGTTTATTTCTGATTTCAACGCCGTCAATTGCGAGGGCACAGCAGAAAGCAGTAGGCAGTAAGCAGAAGGGAGTCGGCAGAATTCAAACACGCTTGCGGCAGGCATCGCTAACTCAAGCACAATCGAGAGAGGCCGAACGCCTGCTGTCCGACATGGGCTACTGGACAGGGGCGGTCGATGGAGTCTTTGATCCGGCGACGCGGTCAGCATTCATCGCCTTCCAGAAATGGGAGGGCCGTCCTATTACTGGCCAGCTTACCATCGATGGACTCGAAGCGATTCGCACCAGCGCCTCGCCAAAAGCGAGGGAACTTGGCTACGCCCATGTTGAAGTTGATCTGGATCGCCAAGTGCTAATGCTGGTCAACGACGAAGGTGCCGTCCGCGTTCTTCCTGTCTCGACGGGCAGCGGCAAGCCGTTTATTGACCAAGGTCAGACGAGCATTGCCTACACACCTCGCGGCAGATTTATTGTTTACGACAAAACAGTAGGTTGGGAAAAGGGCGAGTTTAGATCGATGTATTACTCCAATTACATCAGCGGCGGCGTGGCGATTCACGGATACCGGAGCGTTCCAATCCAACCGGCGAGTCATGGTTGTATTCGGATACCAATCTTCGCCGCTCGTGAAGTGAGTAAGCTCCTGAAGCTGGGCACAATCGTGCTGGTCTATGACAAAGTATCTTTCGTCTCGGCGAAGTCCTGGGTTAAAAACCCCAAACTCAAGCAAGCCGCCCTATTGAGTAGTACATTCACCGACGAGTCCGATCACCCAGAAGCGACTAAAACCACATCGGGCATTAAAACTAAATCCAGATCGCACAGAGGCGACTAAACCTAAATGTCGACCTTTCGTAACTATGCGGGTTGCTCGCTATCGAGAAAGTTCGGAAAGGTCTCCATTCGCGCAGGCTTTCTTAACGTAGGCGACTCGATCTCCTTCAGTGAGGAATTGGCGGCCTCCGAGAAGGATGAACTCATTCTGAAGATATCGACTGGCAGCAAGGGTCGATATCGAAAGTCTTAGTACCCTTTTACCCAGCGCAATCCGAGGATATCAGTCATGAAGAGTGTGAAGCTGTTAGGCCCGATCGCCCTAATTTTTACCTTGCTATCTGTCACGCGAGGCGTCGTTACTCCTCGTAGCATGTCGGTTAATGACCCCACGCGTTTGCCGTTACCAGCCAGCCACAAGGAGCGATTTGAAACTGCAGCGATTGCGCCCGGCACAAAGCCGGTAGCTGATGCGCCCCGCAGAAAGCCAGTGTCTCAGGTACTGTTCGATGACTTTAGTTACGCCAATCAGAGACAACTAAAAAAGCATGGCTGGATTATTCGCACCGCACCGGGCTGGCCGGGAGTGCCCGGCGCAACCTGGTCAGTAAACGGCGTGTCATTTCTGAAAGATACAGACGAACCCCACAACAGGATTTTGCGTATGACCTCTTCCACGGACGGCACCAGCGCGAATACCACCCAAACTCAGATCTGTCATCAGCGCAAATATCTTGTAGGCACGTATGCTGCTCGGGTTCGTTTCACGGATAGTCCTGCTTCGGGGCCGGGTGGTGATCTGATCGTCGAAAGTTTTTACACGATCAGTCCGTTGAAGGCGCCGATGGACCCCGACTATAGCGAGTTGGACTTTGAATACCTGCCAAACGGCGGTTGGGGCATCGATGGACCAACGCTTTATGCTACTACGTGGGAGACTTTTAGCCCGGAGCCCAACTGGAAGAAAGACAATGTCTTTAAGACCGCCAGCGGCAGCCAGGCTGGCTGGCATACGCTGGTTACGCAAGTTGTCGATCAGAAGGTCCGCTATTTCGTCGATGGCAAATTATTTGTCGAGCACGGTGAAGACTATTACCCTGAGGATACGATGTCGATTAACTTCAATCTCTGGTTTATCCGCGATGGAATGGTTAAGACCACTGAAGCGCGGCATTATCAAGAAGATATCGATTGGGTGTTCTATGAGGCGGGGAGGGCCCTGACGCCGGAAGAGGTTGAAACCAATGTTGCCAGCATGCGTCGAAAATCAGTCAAATTTCGCGACACTGTACGCGCAAAAGTGCCTCCCCTCGCTACGCCATGTGATTTCTGAATCAGGAACAGCCACAGATTACTCGTATTAAACGGACTACCAATTGAAACGAGCGCGGCACACCTACCGTTCGACTATCAAGTGAGGGCGCATAAAGGCATGACGCTTCTATAGCCCAGTTTTGCCTTTCTGCGCATTGACGCGCGCCGGAACGAAAAACGAAGAACTCAGTTTGCATCGCCAGAAGACCCTGACTATGCCCTTATCAAAACTCCGGCCCAACACGACCGTAGCGCCGGAAGCCCGTTCCGGTCTCGACCCGTGGCGAATCGGCGAGTTGCCTGACGCACCAAGACCACGCGGCTTTGGTTGGTTGAGTGCTGTTGGCCCAGGCGTGATAGTGCTGGGCGCGTCCATCGGCAGCGGTGAGTTTCTGCTTGGACCTGCGGCTTTTGTAAAGTATGGACTCTCACTGCTGTGGATTGTCGGCGTCGCTGCCCTGCTGCAAACCCTCCTCAATGTCGAACTGATGCGCTACACGATGGCTACGGGCGAGCCGGTGTTCACTGGCTTTATGAGGACGCGGCCACACGCCACATTCTGGGCCTGGCTGTACACGATCCTCTTTTTCTTACAGATGGGCTGGCCCGGTTGGGCTGGCGCGGCCGCGGGCGCGGTATTTTTTCTGTTCGCGAAACGCCTTCCGGGACCTGGCGATGCCAGCGTTGTCTATGGCATCGGCGTTGGCCTCTTTTTAGTTTGCGGATTGATTCTACTGGTGGGACGCCGCATCGAGCGCACGCTCGAGTACCTGAATTGGATCATGGTCGTCCTGATCATCGGCGGGTTCGGATCGCTCGCACTGTTCTTTGTTCCGGCATCAACGTGGGGCGCGGCGCTGGCCGGCTTCACTGGTTTCAATGCGCGGAGCGGCTCGTTTCAGTTTATTCCGCCTGGCGCAGATTTTTTCCTGCTCGGCGCTTTCGCTGCGTACGCGGGGGCGGGCGGTGTAATAAACCTTACCTTGAGCAATTGGGCGCGCGACAAGGGATATGGCATGAGCAGCGCGGTCGGATACATCCCCGCGGCGGTTGGCGGAAAGAAA
>JBKOZZ010000144.1:0-33758 GCA_046726155.1 Acidobacteriota bacterium | reverse complement strand
TCGGTGGCGGTTAAGGAGTGGTTGCCTGAGCATCGCAGCTTCGAAGTCGCCTCTGGGAACGCTGGCGAGGCACGAGTGCGCACGTTCTATTATCCCCATTGGGTAGCAACCAGCAATGGTCGCGTACTCCCTACTCGCCCCGATCGCGATGGCGCTCTTTTGATTTCGCTTCCCGCCGACGCTGCCTCGGTAAACCTGGATTTTCGCGAGCCACGACGCACCCGATTCTCAGTAGCATTGAGCGCGTTGAGTTGTTTGTTGATCGGCTTCCTGGCACTTTCTCCATTTGCCGGAGGTAGAGAATGAGCACAACGATTGGGACCTTCGATGATATTCGTTTGAGCACTTCGCTAATTGAGCGGCCGGAAACTACTCGATTCTGAGCAACTTTAGCAGCACCACTACTATCTCATTGCGGCTGAATACGAAGCCCACTACAGCGATCCTGCCAGCACTGATTACCGGCGACGCTTCATCAACGACCCGATGTTTGCCGGTATAAACCTCTCCGGAATCCGAGTACTCGATGCTATGTGTGGCAACGGCTGATCTTTCGCATACCGGTTCGAGTCAAGCCTCTCTACTCACGGGGACTGATGGCCATGGAATCGGTGGTTTCCAAGCTACATGAAAAATGGTCGTCTTGCTTTGTGGTAGCACAATGGCAGAAGCAATAAGTCGCAATCACTCGGAAAAGATCTCACAAAAAAAGTGGCTTTTGAAAATCTGGATGTTACGCTAGAGTATTGGACTCGTTAATAACTCCTAAGGTCAATTCGCCTTTCCGTGGATACCGTTCAGACCTCGAAAATAGTAGGAACTACGACCCCGGTGCTCTCCGGTGCATGGCATCGTATTGCAACTATAGCCAGCAACACTTTTCGAGAAGTTGTGCGCGATCGCGTGCTCTACAACCTGGTTCTGTTTGTTCTGATCCTCACGGCCGCCGCTGTTTTCATCGGTGAACTCTCCGGCGGGCAGGAACGAAAGATCATTGTGGATCTCGGCCTGAGCGCCATGCTTCTCTTTGGAGTTTTCATTGCTATCTTTGTAGGCGTTGGATTGGTCTACAAAGAAATCGAGCGGCGCACGGTGTACTCAATTTTCTCCAAGCCGGTGGGCCGCGGCGAGTTTCTCCTGGGCAAGTATCTTGGTCTTTGTCTCACCTTGCTGGTTAATGTCGCGGTAATGGGAGCGGGCGTTTCGCTGGCGCTGATCTATGTCAGCCGCGGCTGGGAACCGTTGGCTCTGAGTATCTGGCCGGCCATCCTGCTCATTTATGTAGAATTGATGATCTTGACTGGTATCGCGCTTCTCTTCTCTTCCTTTTCTTCGCCCGCATTGTCTGCGCTGCTCACCTTTTTCGTATTCATCATTGGACATTTCAGCGCGGACCTCAAAAGCCTTGCCAACTCAATGGGGAGCAGCGCTGCCCGGTGGCTTTTCGCGGCTCTCTACTACCTACTCCCAAACCTGGCGAATCTTAGTTTCATCACTCCCGCAGCTCATGGCCAGTTGCCAGCCGTCACGCATGTTGTAGTGGTGGTTTTCTACTCCGTCGTCTACATCGCGGTAATTCTTGCAGCCGCCACGATGATTTTTCACCGCCGGAATTTCAAATGAACCATAAGCGATCGATTCGTGACGGCGCATTGCTCTTGACCGTTCTGGTAGGTCTCGCGAGTGTGGTGGGTCTATCGCGTTGGCTTGATTCTCACAAGCCACCAATGGATTCGAAAATCGAAGAAGAGCAGCTCTATCTTAATGGCACCACGGCAAAACGAATTAGTCTGGGGTTCAACGGCTTGGCCGCGGACTGGTATTGGATGCGATCGCTGCAGTATGTCGGGCGCAAAATCATTGGCGTTCCCGAGAATGTCCAGATAGACAATTTGAGGCAGCTCAATCTAAAACTACTCGCTCCCCTGCTCGACACAGCTACCACATTGGATCCTGATTTCATGGAGCCTTATCAATATGCGGCCGTAGTGCTGCCTGACATTGATGTGCAACAGGCGATTCGCATTACCAGAAAAGGCATTGTCGCTAATCCGTCGAAGTGGCGCCTCTATCAACATCTTGGATACATCTATTGGCAACAGAAAGACTTTCAAGCAGCGGGAGAAGCTTATGATCAGGGCTCACAACTGCCCGGAGCACCGCACTGGATGGAGGCGATGAAAGCAAAAATGGCCACGGAAGGAGGAAGCCGCGCGCTAGCCCGCGAGATTTATGCCCGGATGTACGAACAAACTTCGGACGTTAACATTAAAGAGATGGCACGCCGGCGATTGCTGGAACTTGATTCACTGGATCAGACAGATGGGTTACGCAAAGTTCTGTCGGCCTATCAGTTCAGAGTAGGTCGATGCCCTTCATCGTGGAAAGAAATTGAACTGTTCGTACGTGCTTTGAGCATGAACTTGAATTCTGCGGGTGCGCCCCTCGATCCAGCGGGCACACCCTACATTTTGGTTAGCGCTGGTTGCGACGTCGCTGTCGATCCGAAGTCGGAAGTGCCTCGCAGGTGAAACTTTGTTCGAGAAGCAACGCGAGACCACGTCTCAAACAAACTATGACCAGTGTTGTTGAAATAAATAATCTGACTAAAGACTATGAAGTCGGATTTCTCCGCAAACGAAAGGTGCGCGCGCTGGACGGACTCTCGGTGACAGTCAATCAAGGCGAGATATTCGGGTTTCTAGGTGCCAATGGGGCGGGAAAGACTACCACGCTGAAGCTTTTAATGAGGTTAATCTTCCCAACGGAGGGCAGCGCACGCATTCTCGATCATGATATTGCTGACGTCGCGATGCACAGGCTCATTGGATACCTGCCGGAGAATCCCTATTTCTACGATTACCTGACCGCGCTGGAGTTTTTAAACTTCTGCGGCCAGATCTTTGGCTTCTCCAAAGTCGATCGCCACAATAGAGCGAAGCAGTTGCTCTCCCGCGTGAAGCTCGAGGAGAGCAAGTGGAACACGCAGTTAAGAAAGTTTTCCAAGGGAATGCTGCAGCGAGTTGGGCTGGCTCAGGCATTGATCAACGATCCCAGAGTGGTATTTCTTGATGAACCGATGAGTGGATTGGATCCGATCGGCAGACGAGAGGTTCGTGATCTAATTGCGGCCTTGCGACAAGAAGGCAAAACAGTTTTCATGTGCTCACACATTCTTTCAGACATCGAAGTGCTGTGTGATCGTATAGCCATTTTAAGGAACGGCCGTCTTGCGCACGTCGGATATCTGGATGAACTGCGCCAACAAGTTGTCGGCCGTAATCTTGTTGAAGTGACTTTAAGCGGAATTGACGAAGCTGCACTTCGGCCGCATTTGCCTGGCGGCAATGACTTCGTAGTCACCGCAACCCCAGCCGGACTGAGAATTGAATTAAAGGAAGAAAAGGAGGTCGACTCTGTGATAGCGGCACTTAGAAAAGCGGGCGGAAAGTTGGTAGCTGTGCAACCTCTAAGGCAGTCACTTGAGGAGTTGTTTCTCAGTCAGGACTAGGTTTTACTTCAGTTGGTGTGAAGTCTGTGATCACAGACCGTTTATCATTGGTCGTCTGTCCTACTTAAACTTAAATCCGGTTACTTCCATTTTGATGTTGGCGCGATCATCTTTATCGGTCATTCCTTCCAGCCTCACTTGAACAGGCATATTGCGATTAGGTTCCAGCTCCGCTTGCTGATTGTTAGGCAACACAACAACCGTATGCTCTCGCACCGGCTTTCCCTGATGGTCCACGACTATGCCTTTGATTTCGAGCCCATTAAGCGTTCGCCCGGTAAAGTTGCGAGCGGTTGTTTGGAGGTTCATCACGATATCCCCCAGGGCTCGTTTCGATTCATAAGCTTCCGGCGGATCTAAAACAATTTTCGGCTGGTTCGCATCAAATTCAGGTGAACCCGAACGTATCGCACCTTGCAGAGTTGGTTCAACCGAGCCACCGCCTGTCGCTCGCATTAGAAAATAGAAGAGACCGGCAATCGCCACTGCCGCTATGACCGCAACAACGATCACAATCCTTCGTTGCGATTCATCCGTCTCTGAAACCTGTCGCTCAGGAGTAGCCATGGATTTGTTTGAACGGATTCTAGTGCGCCCTAATCCCGTTTTGCAACGTCCACGCGGAAAGACTGCCAGGAACGTTCCTTTTTGGTTAGACGACTGGAAACCAGAAATGTTTCTGATAACCCGTGCTGAACCGACGTTGCGACCGCTCAATTAAGAGTGACTGGTCAGCAAGCGATTGACCAAATCTTCGAGCTCGGGATAATCAATTGGCTTAGTGATATAGGCGTTGCATCCGGCATCCAGAGCTTCACTGTGAAAATCAGCGGTGTCGTGTGCGGAAACGGCTACTATAGGCACCTCGCTTAAGTTTGGTAGGCTCCGAATACGTCGAGTTGCCGCGAGGCCATCGATGAAGGGCAAGCTCAAATCCATTAGAATAATCTGGGGTCTTACCTGATCGGCCACCTCGACGGCTTCCACACCGTTGATAGCTTCAACAACCCGGTAGCCGCTCATCTCCAGCAGCCTCTTCAGCATTTGGCGGTTATCTTCGGTATCCTCAACCAGCAAAACCGTCGCTAATTCCTCTTCAGTATCCACGAAGTCAGACCTTCTTTTTGGAGAGATTTGGTGAACGAATTCAACGTAGCACCTACTGGGTTTTGGCCAAACTTTCTGTATCACTAGAATACGCAAGCCTTTTTTGCTAAGATCGCGCACCGAAATACGACATATCGAATTCCCCCTGTCGGGTTTAATCCGTACACTTCATTTGGCCCTATCGCCCTTTCCCCCTCGGCGGCCAGAGGAAGTTAGAGCAACTACTCGGATAACAGATGCAACCATTACTATCAGAATCCGAGGATAACGATGCGTTGCAGGCTCTCGGACGAGCGTCGGTACAAATCGTTCACGATCTCAAAAACCAGATCAATGGTCTCAAACTCTATGCCACGTTTCTCCGGAAACGTTTGGAGAAGACTGAGCGGCCCATGGATGAATTGGAGACAGTTAAGAAACTCATCGCCGGGCTGGACCGAACTGCCGGCGACCTTTCGATGATTGTGGAGTTTGCCCGGCCGCTCAACTTGAAGAAACAAAGTGGAATCGATCTGGAAAAGATAATGCGCGAGGTTGCCATAAGCTTGAATAACCGCCCACCGGTGAGCGGAGCCCTGGCTAGTTCGGTCGTCGTCGACGCCGAGCCTGACGCGCTCTTAGGTGAGTTTGATTCAGGCTTACTGGCTGCAGCGCTGACCTCGATATCTATCAGCGCCATGAAAATGCAAACCAACAAAGCGCGTGAAGAATCACTGCAGATTCACTTGAAAGGCGAGGCACTTGAAACCAGCAGAGAGGGAGTGATTGAGTGGCGAGTGTTTGATTCTTCGGATCACGATCCGTTCCATTCTTTTGCCGGAAGCAACGAGATACGACTATCTCTAGCTGCCAGAGTAATCGAGGCCCACGGTGGTTCGGCGAAACGCCAGAATGGCGCATTATGTGTGCGCCTGCCGCTGGCATAGTTAGCCATAACGACTGCTACTTTAAGAACGCAACAAGATTAACCGGGAACGTTTCCAGGGAGGACGATTAGTGGAAAAGAGAGACGTGCGGATTCTAGTGGTTGACGACGAGCCAACAATGGCGGATTCATTGAAACAAAATCTCGTCGAAGAAGGTTATATGGTCGACGCCGCAGCCACAGGCACCGAGGCTATAGAATTGTTTGACCAGGGTGGTCATCATATCGCCATCTGTGATTTGCAACTGCCCGATCTGGACGGCCTTGAAGTCGTCCGTCATATCAAGGATGCCAAACCTCTGACTGAGGTTATTGTGCTGACCGGACATGGCTCTGGGCCACGCGCATTTGAAGCCAGCAAAGCGGGCGCGTTTGATTTTGTCGAGAAGGACAACTTCGAATTCGATACGCTGCTGCGGAGGATCCAGAATGCCCTGAAGCAGCGAGAGCTCCTCACTGAAAACGCAAACATGCGCCGGCAACTCTCCACCCGCTCCGAGTACTTCAACATCATCGGCTCTGCGAAACCGATGCAAACCATATATGAAACTATTGAATCAGTAGCGAAGTCGGACGCGAATGTGCTGATCGTGGGCGAATCGGGAACTGGTAAAGAACTCATCGCCAACGCGATCCACTACAATTCCTTGCGAGCGCGGAAGCCTTTCATCAAAGTTAACTGCGCGGCGCTGCCAAAAGAACTGATTGAATCCGAACTTTTCGGCCACACGAAGGGTGCTTTCACTGGAGCTCACGCCGACAAGGAAGGATTGGTACAGCATGCTGCAGGTGGCTCCCTGATGCTGGATGAAATCGCGGAAATGCCGGTCGAACTGCAACCGAAACTCCTGCGCGTGCTCCAGGAGCGAAGCTATCGCAAGATTGGTTCGGAAAAGACTTATGCGGTCGACTTTCGGCTTATCTCATCAACCAATCGACCGCCCGCCGACGCAATTCGCGAGGGCCTTTTGCGCGACGATCTCTTCTATCGCATTTCGACGATTACCATTCATGTGCCACCCTTACGCGACCGGAGTGAAGATATTCAGCTCTTGACTGAACACTTCCTGCATATGTACGCACAGAAATACGACCGGACAATTGCCGGAGTCTCGCAAGCGGCGTATCAGCGGCTATTCGGCCACAACTGGCCAGGCAACGTGAGAGAGCTGCAGAACGTTATCGAGCGGGCGGTATTGTTGGCGAAAGGAAATCGCATCGAGCCGGTCGATCTGCCATTCGATAATGGCTCGCTTCCCGAAGGATCGACGATCGGAACCGGGTGGGACGTGCCACCAAACATGACACTGGAAGATATTGAAAGGTTGGTAATCGAGAAGACGCTCCAACGTACCGGCGGCAATAAGCAGGCGGCCGCGAACCTTCTTGGTATCTATCGGCCCCGACTCTACAGCAAGATACGGAAATACAACATAGACGTTGCGGGCTTGGTGTCCGTCTAAAGTGAATCGCAGCTCCTGATTCTCAAATCTCAAATCCAGGATTTGAGATCTCAGGTCTGAAGAAGTCGAGATCTGCAAAACATTTCAACTCCCTCCATGAAGGCAATCAAGGCTAGCCCTCTGTTCAACGGACGCCTAAAAAGCATCGACGCACTGCGCGGCATCGCAGCGTTGGGCGTGGTCTTCTACCATGCCATTTGGCAAGGCAGCAATGCGGTACCTGGCAACTTCGTTCGCTGGCCCGTCAAACTACTACAATTCGTCAGCTCGTTTGGCTACATTGGCGTCTTTCTGTTCTTCGTTATTTCCGGCTTCTGTATTCACCTGCAGTGGGCCAAAGCGCGCGCGAACGGGCAACCGCAATCCATTCAGTTTGTTTCGTTTTGGCGCCGCCGCTTTCGCCGGCTCTATCCACCTTACCTGATCGCCTTCGCGTTGTTCATGCTGATGGCCGCGCTAACGACAGGCATCAACTTTACCCACTTCTTTGTCTACGACGTGGTGATGCATCTTTTGATGCTTCATAATCTTGACCCGAATACGTGCTACAGCATCAACGGAGTTTTCTGGACGCTCGCTATTGAAGAGCAACTTTACCTCGCGTACTTTCTCTTGCTGTTCCTACGAAGCCGGTGGGGATGGGGTCCGACATTGCTGATTTGCGCCGCGGCGCGAGTCGGCTGGTTTATCTTTAGTCATGCAGCCTGGGTAACAATCGGAACGGGGGTTCCGGTTCCCGAAGCAGCGGCGTCACACTGGTTTACCTGGGCGCTCGGTGCCATCGCTGTAGAAGCAGCCTTCGGTTTGATTACCCTGCCAAAGTGGTGTCGAAACTTGTGGATTGGCGCTGCAGCCATAGTCCTGGCTTCGGTAACCTCCACCATCCTGCCAGTCACCGAAAAGGATACCCTTCCGCACACGCTGGCCTGGCTGTTAATGCATCCAGTTTGGGGCGTTGGCTTCTTCATTCTGGTAAATCGTGCGGTCCACGCTGAACAATCGTGGGCAAGCAAACTGCGACTCCCAAGCGAGACTATACGAATGCCTGACATCACCGAATTTCTCCGGCGCGTAGTCGCTGGCGCGGCGTTTGTAGGCGTGTTTTCGTATTCACTGTACCTGACGCATGAACTCGTGATTATGCAGTCGTGGTGGTTCATCACCCGAAGATTCCCGCCAATTCTAAATGCGCTGCTGATAGTGATACCCGCCACCCTCATGTCTGCCTGGGTATTCTATAAATTCTGCGAGAAGCCTTATATGAAGCAGGCGGTCAGAAGAGTAGATCGTGTGGTAGATCGCGACGCGGTAGAACCTAGGCCTGTGTTTGCACAAACTCTACCGGCGGTCGCTGACGAAGCATAAAAGCCAGAAGGCAGCCAAAGGACAGTAAGCTGGAACTTTGGCGGCTGTCGTCTATTACTACCTGCCTGCTGTCTGCTTACTCTACTTCGTAGGTCGCGACGCTGGTTGGCGTTTCAAAACATCTGACCTTAAAGATCTGTACGCGGTCGTCTCCCACCTTCGCTGCAACACGCTCCAGAATATATTTCGCAAGGTTCTCAGCCGAGGGTTGTAGCTCAACGAAAGGATCCAGTTCATTAATATTTCTATGGTCGAGGTATTGCACCACCTCATCCGCTGCCGCTTTCAACTCCACAAAATCCACGAGCAAACCAATGTTGTCGAGTTCCCTGCCGCGAGCGTAGATTTCAATTCGGTAGTTGTGGCCGTGCAAGTTCTCACACTTTCCTTTATAGCCGCGCAGTTGATGTGCGCTCGAGAAGTTGCGCTCGATCATTACTTCAAATTGTCCGGGCATTCTTAATCGTCTCCGCCGCCGGAGTCTTGCTGCTTGTCCTTTCTCTGCTTGTCCAAGCTTAACGGACGCAGACGAGATAACTATGACGAGAGTATTATCGCGCCACCACTGCGCGCTCTTCAAACATGCGCGCGAGCTCACTGATGTTGCTGGTAACCCGACACTGCGGCAGGCTCTTCAAAAACAATCGACCATAGCTCTTGGTCTTCAGGCGTGGATCAAGTACTGCGAGCACACCGCGGTCGGTGGTGCTGCGTATCAATCGTCCCAAACCCTGTTTCAAACTGATAATTGCCTGCGGCACACTGTATTCAAAAAAACTCGAGCCGCCTTCGTCTTCGATGTACCGCTGGCGCGCGGCCACGATCGGATCTGTAGGCACCGCGAACGGCAATTTGTCGATAATTACGCACGATAACTGTTCTCCGCGTACATCTACGCCCTGCCAAAAACTCGAGGTGGCAAACAGCACCGCATTCGGAGTTTGCCGAAACCTCTCAAGCAAACGTCCTTTCGAAGCGCTACCCTGCAACAAACAAGGATACTCAATCTCAGGCATCGCCAGGTCATACAGCGACTGCATTCCGGCCAGGCTCGTTGACAGCACAAACGCGCGCCCTTCCGTCGCATTTACGATCTTAATCACTTCAGTAGCCGCCGCTTCCGCCCATCCACCCGACCGCGGATCGGGCATCTGTGGAGGAAGATACAACAGTGCCTGGCTCTGATAATCGAAGGTTGATTCAGCAATCAGATCATCTGCTGAACTGAGCCCCAACCGTTCGCGAATAAACGCAAAGTTGCCTGCGCTTGAAAGCGTTGCCGAGGTCAAGACGACCGTGTCGACCTTCTCAAACAGTTTGTCTTCCAACAGTCCCGACACGTCGATCGGTGAAGCGCGCAGGAAAAATCCTCGCCCGCGTCGTTCTGTCCAGTAGACAAACTTTTTGTCCTGACCGGTGACGATAAACTGCAAGTCGAATTTAATTTGCCGAATTCGCCGTACAAGGTTTTCGATTTCCGGCGGCTTTTCTTTGAGGGCGTCCAGCGTTGTCTCCAGCCGGCCCAACGCTCCATCGAGCGCGACGTAAAGATCGCCAAGCGGCGTCGAGTGCAGCTCACCCTTTTCGTTTTTCCGCACAAAACTTCCGGGAATTATCGGGTAGCGACCTTCTTCGCCGCGACCTTCACGGAAGCCCATCCAAAAATTATCGGCGAAGCGCATTACTCGCGATGAGGTCTTGGTTATCTCGCGGTCCGCTTCCGCATCCTCGTAAGGAACCGCGCCCACGTCCCGTATTAGATCGTCGAGCTGGTAGTTCGAAACCTGAGAACCGAAATATTCCGACGCAACGTCTTCGATCAAGTGTGCTTCATCGAGGATTACCGCAGAATAGTCAGGCAGCACAGTTCCATACATGCTGTTGCGCAGGGCCAAATCAGCGAAAAACAAGTGGTGATTAACGACCACGATGTCAGCATCCAGCGCGCGCTCGCGCATGCGAGTGATGAAGCAGGCGTCGAACTCGGTGCATTTCTGGCCCAGGCAAGTCTCGGAGCGCGCATCTATATGGCGCCAGAAGGAAAGGGACTCAGGCAGATTCGACAACTCCGCGCGATCCCCTGTGGCCGATGCTCGCGCCCAGTGAACCACCTCGTCGAAGTAATCAACTTCATCTAGGCCCTCGAGCACCGGCGAACCTTCCGCGCGTCCCAGGCGATGCAGGCAAGCGTAGTTATTTCGACCCTTCATGTACGCCGCCTTGAAACTCTTCGGCAACACGCTTTGAAGAAAGGGAATGTCTTTCTCCATTAACTGTTCCTGAAGATTCTTTGTGCCGGTGGAGATGATGACGCGCCCGCGCCCGCCGAGCGCGGCGGCGACTGCAGGAACAAGATAAGCCAGCGTCTTCCCCGTGCCCGTTCCCGCTTCGACGATCAGATGCTTACGATTTTCAAACGCGCGCACCACTGCCCGCGCCATTTCAATCTGGCCGGGACGATGCTCATATTCAGGATGAGCCTGAGCAATCAGGCCTTCAGGGCCGAAGATTTTGTTCATGCCTGAAATTTAGGGCTGACGACGCGTCGACCACGAGTCTCGCGCCTCTATCTTGCTGTCGAGGTTAGTAAGTTTAATGACGATATTGATAAGTCCCTGCTCCTCGTCCGTAGTGAAGTCCGCGTCACGATCCTTATCGATCAACTCGAACCGCTCCATTTTATTCAACTCATCGATGCTCTCTTCGAAAAGGCGCTGGTTAAAGATGTCGCCTGCGCGAATTCGCAACAGGCCGAGCAATTCTTTTGGCGAGACATTGGCTCCCTGGAATTTGATAGCACGAACTCTAAACTGTCGGCCCTCATCGATTGTCACTTTTAAATCAACCGTGCCATCGTCTGCGCCATTAGGAGCCACTTTGAACTCAGGCTCGGGCTCCGCGGTAAATTGGATGTAACCCATCTCGCCGTAGACCTTCTTGAGATCCTCAAACAACCACTTGCCAAGCATCTCGCTATTCGCGGCGTCTCCTCGTCGTAAGCCCAACAGTGCGCGTACTCGGTCGGGGGGAACAACCCTGGCCCCCTCGATCTTGATCTCGCCAAGCCTGTAGAGGAGGCCTTCGTCTGCATGCACTGTAATAATCAACCCATCTTTGGTCTCTTCACTTATAGGGTCATGAAATCTCGCCCGAAGGTAGCCCTTGCTTCTTGCAAAGTCCTCGAGCCTTCGCAAGCAGATATCAAGTACCTCTGAATGGTACATATTTATCTCGCCTGGTTGTCCGGCGGCTAAACACTTCGTTATTCTGGCGCTCAGTTCTGACGATGCAAAGATCTTGTTATCTGTAAACCGGATCTCAGCAATGCCCACTGGCTCGCCTTCGCTAACAACGAATGTGATTGCCCTGAGATTTGGATCGGATTGATCATTGCGCGCCACGACAGTGCCGTGTAGGTAGCCTTGCGAGGCCATCATTTTCTTAATGGTAGTTTCTGCTTGTTCAATCTGCTCAGGATTCAGTGGCGAGCCTTGCGTCATGATGCGTTCTCGGCCAAGTGCCTCTAGCAAATCAGACTCGTCAAACACCCGCAAGCCCTCAAAACGGATCGAGTTGGTAGTCGATTTGAGGCGGTCGAGTTCACGCAATATTCCGTCGCATGCTTCCGTAATTTGATCGGAACCAATCTCTTCGAGCTGCGGCAATGAACGCCAGAAATCTCTGAACTGCCTAACTACCATCTCAGATTCGCGATACGGTCTTTTTCGCAACGCGATAAGCGCCCGGTAGACTTCCGAGTAACGGTCACGAAGAGGAACAGCCCGCTCCAAGGAATCAAAGCCTTTGCCATTCCACCAACCTTTTTCCAACCCAGGGCCGGTTGCTCTCCAAAACTCGAGGCTCTTTCTGATAATTTCGGTGAGATCCGGACCAACGTCACCCTTTCCAACCTCCGCCAGTACGTCGACCAACTCCGAATGGATATCAACCAAAGAATCATCTGCCAGCATTCTGCGCACAATGGGTAAAGCTGGCTTGCCAGATTTTTGAAGTGCTTCGAACGCAGCCCGTCGTACGAGATAGAGCGGGTGATGGGCAAACGGTGCAAGTGCTTCTGCCCTCTTTGCGGAGTCGGAGATGGCGACCGTTTGCAGTAATGAGTCCTGGATATCCTTGATCTCCAGAGCGCGCTTCTTCAACTCGTCCTCTGACGAGCCCAGGGAGATTAACAAGCTGGACCCCGGGTTCATCACCTGGACGAACGCGAACGCTTTTCCCTGTTCGATCCATACGACCGATACATTCATTTCGTCAAAAAGACCTGATGGCTTCCAGTGGATCGATGCCAACGAAGGCGGACCGTTATCACCTGTTTCCGACGATGTATCGCTGGAGTCTTTCTTGAGGAACAGAACCATACGCTCGCCAGTTACAAAAAGGACGTTGTTCTTTTGCTTTTCGTACGAGGAATCGGAAACTGCTCGCGATGACTGTGGCTTAAACGACGCCAGTTCCGGAATTCTGACCGTGTCTCCCGGATTGAGATCTCCCTTCCACGATTCGACCACGCGGAATACGCCATCGATTGTCTTGCCCTCTGTAGCAACGACGATGTGAGTAGCGTTCCAGGAAGAGGTTTCCAGGCTAAAGGACGGCCTTATGCCCGCGGAAATGAGGGAATGAGACCCGCAGAGAAGAAAAAGGAGGACAAACCCGGCGTATTTTTGAATGGGTTTCATTGCTCCTATAACTCCAGATTGTCAGCTCTCGTTTATTGCTTCCGACCGGGTTTTCGTGAAGACTCAACCCGGTTAGGCACCGATTGCTTCGGGCTGTCGCTGCAATCGCTTCGCATACAGAGGAAACCGCGCTGCTAACTCCGCCACACCTTGCCGAACTCTACCGCGTACTTCTTCTGACGCCGGCGCATGAATAACTTCCGCAATCAAACGCCCTATCTCGCGCATCTCTTCTTCTTTCATGCCGCGCGTGGTTACCGCCGGAGTGCCAATACGCAGGCCTGAAGCGACGAAGGGTTTATTCTGGTCAAATGGAATCGTGTTCTTGTTGACCGTGATGTTTGCGGCCTCGAGGGCCTTCTCCGCATCTTTGCCGGTAACTCCCTTGCCGTCCATCCAAACATCAACCAGCATAAGGTGGTTGTCTGTTCCGCCGGAAACCAGACGCAGTCCCTGCTCCTGCAACTCGGTTGCAAGTGCTTTGGCATTGGCGAGAATCTGTCGCTGGTATTCCTTAAAGTCGTCGCGCAGCGCTTCGCCAAATGCCACGGCCTTTGCAGCGATGATGTGCACCAGCGGACCACCTTGCACGCCCGGAAACAGCTTCCGATCAATCTCTTTCGCGTGTTCTTCCCGGCACAAGATTAACCCGCCGCGTGGGCCACGAAGAGTTTTATGCGTCGTTGTAGTTACGTAGTCGGCATGTGGAATAGGCGAAGGATGAAGATCGGCGGCAACAGGCCCGGCGATGTGCGCGATGTCGGCAAACACGCGCGCGCCAACGCCCCTGGCGATTTCGCCAATGCGTTTGAAATCGATGATACGTGGATAAGCAGAGGCGCCACAAACAATCAACTTCGGCCTGTGCTCCTCTGCAATTCGCTGCAACTCGTCGTAATCAATTTGCTCGGTGTCGCGAGCGACGCCGTAGTCAGCCACCTTGTAACTGATGCCGGAAAAGTTCATGGGATGGCCGTGCGTTAGATGGCCCCCATGCGACAGATTCATGCCCAAAATTTGATCACCATACTGAATCGCCGCGAGATACACGGCCATGTTTGCTTGTGCGCCGCTGTGTGGTTGCACATTGGCATGTTCCGCTCCAAACAATTCCTTCGCGCGATCGATCGCGGCCTGCTCAACCACGTCAGTCCACTCGCAACCGCCGTAATAACGCTTCCCGGGATAGCCTTCAGCGTACTTGTTTGTGAAAACAGAGCCGGCGGCCTCCAGGACGGCTTCGCTGACGAAATTCTCAGAAGCAATTAACTCGAGTCCATTTGCCTGGCGGGCGACTTCGTTGTCAATGGCTTCGGAAATCAAGGGATCAACTTCAGCCAGCGATGCGTTTCTTAAATCGGTCATTCCGTTTACCTTTCAATAGTTTCCGAGCAAGCATTCAACTGCAAAGTCTCTGGGTAACGAAGGGCGGCTTGCCCCCGCCAGGATAGAATGCCATTCACCGGCGGGGGTAAACCGCCCTTCCCGACGGTGAGCTTTCCCTTCTTGACTCATTCTCTCTCTGTGTGTGCCTCTTTGGCCGATTCTATCCGGCGAATTTTCTCAATCCGGTCGGCATGTCGCCCTCCTTCGAAATCTGCGGTGAACCATGCCCGCACGATCGCGGGAATTTGCTCGGTCGGTGTGGTGCGAGCGCCGATCGCCAGGACGTTCGCGTCGTTATGCTGGCGAGCCAGGCGAGCGGTTTCTTCTGACCACGCTACTGCTGCACGCACGCCCGGAACTTTGTTCGCCGTTATCGCCATTCCGGTGCCTGAGCCGCACACAAGTAGTCCCTGATCAGCCTGCCCGCTGGCAACTTGCTCCGCAACCTTGCGCGCATAATCGGGGTAGTCAACTGACTCCTCTGAGACTGTTCCGAGGTCATCAACTTCCAACCCCAGATCGCTAAGCAGAGGCTTCAAACGCTCTTTTTCGGCATAGCCTGCATGATCACTCGCAAGCGCAACTTTCATCAGTGAATCTCCGGTGAATTCAAAAAGTAGGCAGGGATGGATGGTACATCACGCTTCGAGTGCTCGCAACGAAGTAGGACAGGCATTCCTGCCTGATGCCTCCCGCCCGACGCCTTATTATCATTCGAAGCAACAATCCGAAGATTTTCCATATCTCATTTTTCATTTCTAATTTGTCATCGGGCTCGCGCACCACAGCAACTCGACGGCCAACCAAACCTCCAAACTATGCTGGAAGCGGGTCGGTAAACTACCGCGTATGGTTCAAATGAAAAAATGAGAACTGATAACTGATAAATGGAAATTCTATTCCTGTTTTCCAAGCGAGAATAGTCACACAGACACGTTGGAACGCTGTCGTACTTTGCGTTAACGCTTTTGCTAGGCGAGAATGGCTGGCAGTAATTCATCCCAGGAAAGTTAAATCAAAAAACCTAGAATGCGCTGGTCACAAAACTTCATTCCGACGCTTCGCGAAGATCCTGCCGACGCCGAAGTCGTCTCGCATAAACTCTTGCTGCGCGCCGGCCTGATCCGCCAACTCGGCGCCGGAATCTATTCTTATTTGCCATTGGCCCAGCGCGTCGCGCTAAAGGTCATGCAGATCCTGCGCGAAGAGATGAATCGCATCGGTGGCCAGGAATTCTATTTGCCTGCGTTGCACCCGGCCGAGATTTGGAAGGAGTCGGGACGCTGGGACGCAATTGGCGACGATATGTTCCGGCTAAAGGATCGCAAAAACGCCGACATGTGCCTGGGTATGACTCATGAAGAGGTTTTCACCATTATCGCGCGAAACGAACTTCGGTCTTACAAACAATTGCCCCAGGTCTGGTATCAGATTCAAGTCAAGTTTCGCGACGAGCCACGTCCGAAGTCCGGCCTGATGCGATTGCGAACTTTCATCATGAAGGATGCCTACTCGTTTGACGTTGACAAGGCCGGTCTCGACAAGGCTTTTATCGATCAGCGTGAAGCCTACAAACGAATCTTTAGCCGTTGTGGAATTCAGTTCTCAATTGTAGAAGCATCGTCGGGGTCGATGGGCGGATCGGAATCGAATGAGTTTGTGGCCAGAACTGATGCCGGCGAAGATTTGATAGCGAGCTGCCCAAACTGCGGCTATGCGGCAAATCTCGAGAAGGCTACGTCTCGCCTGGCCCCGCTCAAGGATCTGGTTGGACCCGAAGCTCCGGAAGAGTTTCCGACGCCGGGGGTTCGCACAATTGAAGATTTGGCAAAATTTCCCGGGGGCGCGAAAGCCGAGGCACAGATTAAGTCTCTCGTTTATGTCGCCACTATTAATCACGAACCAAAACCCGTGCTCGCTCTGGTCCGCGGCGATCATCAACTCCATGAGACGAAGCTGGCCGATAGTTTGGCGGCAACGGCCCTGCGGACTGCACATCCTGAAGAGATTCGCGAACTACTGGGCGCCGGAGTAGGAAGCCTGGGTGGCGTAGGGGCAAGAAACCGGGCGAAACAGGCTAACTTTCAACTTCTAATTGTAGCCGACCTGGCTCTGAAAGGCCGGCGCAACATGACCACTGGCGCCAACAAAGACGATCATCACCTCCGCGGGGTCGAAATCGCGCGCGATATCCGGCCTGACAAGTGGGCCGACTTGCGCGGGGTTGTTTCTGGCGAAGGTTGTCCGCGTTGTGAGCAGGGAACGCTTGAAGTTTTCAAGGCTATGGAAATTGGCCATATCTTTAAACTCGGCACGAAGTATTCCGAATCGATGGGTGCGACCGTATTGACTGAAGAAGGCAAACCGGTGCCTATCGTGATGGGCAGCTACGGCATTGGCGTTGAGCGGATTATCACCGCGGCAATAGAACAACATCACGATGCGGACGGCATCATCTGGCCAAAAAGCATTGCGCCATTTGATGTGCTCGTCACAGTAACTAACATGAAGGACCAGGGTCTGCGTGAAGCCGCGGAAAAACTTTACAAGGATCTCCAGCGGGCCGGTCTTGAGGTATTGCTTGACGATCGCGACGAGCGCGCCGGCGTGAAGTTTAAGGACGCCGACCTGATTGGTATTCCTTATCGCATCACGATCGGCAAGAAGGCAGCGGAGGGCGTCGTTGAACTCTTCGAGAGACAAACGAAGACCAGCAAGGACGTGAAACTGACTGAAATAGTTTCTAGAGTTCAGACACTCGCGCTCGCAGGTTTATAGCAAGTAGCAATATCAGAAAATATGAACAACGAGGACGCACAAGCGATCCTTTCGCTGATCGTTCTGATAGCCCTTCTGGCGATCATCTTTATTCCAATTGCGCTCTTTATCGGCTACACCGTTCTGCAAAAGCGAAAGCGAGATCGGACTCGAGAGACGATAATTCGTGATCATCAACAACTCATTGCCAGTCACCGGTGGGTTCCGGTCCGTTATGCCTCCGAGCGACGGTTCAAAGAACTCTTCAAGATTTTTCCGTGGGAAGGAGCTGGAATTCTCGTGATTGTTCCAGGAAGCGCGCTGTTTCTTGGTCATACCCTGGATGGATCCTCCGAGATGTTGCAATTTGCGCCCGGCAATTCCACGCTCAACTGGCTCGGCAAGTCTCCGTGGCCTAACGGCGCCGTCTCGTGGTTCTACTTCACTACAACAACCGAAAAGCACTACTTCACCTCGGAAACAGGAGTAGCTGTCTTTGGCTCGCACAAGTCTACCCGGGCAATTTACGATGAAGTTGGCAAGGGCTTTCTGGCACATTCTGCTTCCTGAGATTGAACTGGTACGATATTGGGCAGGGCCATGAAAGCAATTAGATGTTCACCGCAGGCTGGGAATCGAAGAGCTGCAACATTCTGCGCCATTGCCTTGGTCCTCATTGTAATTCCCAAAGCTCAGTCGCAGGACCTTCTTCCGGAACTCGTTCGCCGCATTAAGCCATCTGCCGTGGCCATCGAAACGTTCGATTCGCGGGGCGAGAAACTATCGCGCGGAAGTGGCTTCTTCATTGGTTCAGATCGCGTGGTAACCAACCGCCATGTAATCGATAACGCCTATCGCGCCGAAGTTCACTCTCACAACGGCAACATTTATGCGGTAAAGGGTGTGATTGCCGTTGACGCCGAGGGTGACCTGGCGCTGTTGAGAGTGGAGGCACCACCGAATCAGGTCCGTCCCCTCTCACTGGACAGAACCTCGCCGCAGGAGGGTGAAAGCATTGTTGTAATCGGGAACCCATTTGGGCTTGAAGGCAGCGTCACCAACGGTATTGTGTCGGCAGTGCGCGACATCCCGACCTTTGGAAGGATCATTCAGATTACCGCCCCGATTTCGCCAGGCTCCAGCGGCAGTCCGGTAGTTAACATGCAAGGCCAGGTAATCGGTGTTGCCACATTGCAGATAACTGGCGGCCAGAGTGTTAACTTCGCAATCCCTTCAGAACGAATTTCACAACTGCAAGGCGGCGCGTTATTGTCGCTGTCTGACCTGGTGGCAGCCAGCGGCAGAAACAAACACGCGAAGGCTGTCCAACTTTTTCGCGACGGTCTCACCTTCCTTTCAAAGGACGATTGCGAAAAGGCGCTGCCATATTTTGAAAAAGCGGTCGAGTCGGACAGCAACTATGCTGAGGCTTGGGCGCAGTCAGGGTTTTGTAAGGAGAAGCTCGGCCGCCATAGCGAAGCTATCGAAGCTTCCAAGAGGGCAGTCAACCTCAGACCTTCCGCTGAGTCGTACTTCAATATCGGGCTGGCGAACTATTACCTGAAACAGTATCGCGAAGCCGCTGAAAACTATCGCCAGGCCATTCGATTGGATCCGTACAACGCCGCGGACGCTCACTATGGGCTGGGTTTGGTATATCGCGACTGGGGACGACCGGAGGAGGAAATTCAGGCTTACAAGCAGGCAATTAAGTTGAAACCCGACTATGCGAGTGCCTATGAACGCCTCGGCTCCAGATATTTGCGTTCGAAAAAATATCCGGAAGCGATTGAGACGTTTAAGCAGCTCGTGGCTTTAAAGCCGGGAGATGCAAACGTGCCAAACAGTATGGGCGAAGCGTATTCCGAAATGGGCCTCATGTCTGATGCAGTCGAAGCATTCAGGCAGGCAATCCGGCTGAAGCCTGACTTTGTCAAAGCCTATTACAATCTCGGCAGGTCGTTTCTAGCAATGGGTAATCGCGACGCCGCAATTGAGCAGTACAATATTTTGCAGAACCTGGACCAGGATTGGGCTGAGCGGCTAAACAACCTGATCAACCCGTGAACCAAAAGGAGCAGACTGCAGGAGCAGGAGGCAGGAAGGCGACATCACGTTGTCCGCTGCTGCTGTCTACTTCAACTCCTGCCGACTGCCCCTGCAGTCTGCTTCTTTTGGCTCCCACTTACGATTAATTAAGCTGGCCACAAAACCGGCGCCAAACCCGTTGTCGATGTTCACCACCGTCACATTCGAAGCACACGAATTAAGCATGCCAAGCAGGGCGGCGATCCCTCCAAAGGAGGCGCCGTAACCGATGCTGGTCGGGACGGCAATTACGGGCACGGCGATCAGGCCGCCAACGACTGAAGGAAGAGCGCCTTCCATTCCCGCCGCAACAATTGCAACGCGCGCGCCCTGCAGAAGCGAACGCTCGGCCAGGATGCGATGGATGCCGGCGACGCCGACATCCCATACTCGCTTAACGCGATTGCCCATTGCTTCTGCGGTCAACGCCGCTTCTTCTGCGACTGGTATATCACTCGTTCCTGCAGTTACCACGGCAATCTCGCCGACACCTCGTTCTGTATTATCTCTTTGGATTCTTATCAGCTGTGCCGTTTCATGCCACTCCGCTTCAGTGACAATATTTCGCACCTCGCCAAAAGTGCCTTCGTCCGTATGAGTGACAAGAACATTCGGAGCATGCCGAATCAACCGCTCAACTATGCCAACAACTTGTTCGCGCTTTTTGCCTGCGCCAAAGACAACCTCGGGAAAGCCCTGGCGAGACGAACGGGAATGATCCACGCGCGCATAGCCGATGTCTTCATAGTAGAGCTGGCTGATACGACGCGCCGCTTCAGACGTTTCGAGTTGCTCGCCTTTATGAGCCGTTAAGAGTTGTTCAAGTTTCTTTAAGTCCATATTAGTTACGTTACTGTAACGCAAACTGCCCGTTTAGACGCAAGGATTGGTATTGCACGTCAAGCCAACAGGCTACACTGCGCCTTCCCCGAGGCGGATACTCACGCGCTTAACTTAGTTCGCCATAGAGGCTGGTGCTTCCGCAAGCGCCAGCCTCAATTTTATGCGATAGACGGGCCATTAGTTTGGGTCTCATTTGAAATGCGCTAACTTGCACCGAAACTAGCCGCCAAGTAAGATTCAATCACGACCAACATGGAATTTACAGTAGCAATAACTGGGGCTTCGGGTTCAATTTACGCGCAGCGCACGCTGTTGCAGCTGGCTGCAAGCGGCGTCGTCGAGCGGATAAATTTAATTATGTCCGAAGCTGCAACAACTGTTGCCCGCGTCGAGCTTGGAGTTAATCTGACCGACGCGGACCACGGCACAATTAATCATTGGTTGGACTTACCGGCTAATTCTCGTCTGATCCACTTGCATCGTCTCGACAACGTGGCAGCCAGACCCTCTTCTGGTTCGCATCCGCAGGAGGGAATGGTTATCGTCCCCTGCTCGATGGGCACGCTTGGTGCAATCGCATCCGGAGCCGGAACAAATCTTATTCATCGCGCCGCAGACGTGACTTTGAAAGAGAACAGAAGGCTTGTACTGGTGCCTCGCGAAACACCTTACAACGCGATTCACCTAGAGAATATGCTGCGCTTGTCGCGGGCAGGTGCGCACATCATTCCCGCGAGTCCGGGTTTTTATCACCGGCCGCAAACGATTGAGGCTTTAGTCGATCATCTGGTATTTCGCATTCTTGACCACTTGGGCGTACCACACTCGCAAGCTACACAATGGCGGGGGCTGAAAGAACAAACTGGTAAAGCCATAGAGCTGGCAAGCGCCAGAGAAGACTAGGTCAATTTATGCCAACCCTCCTCCGCAACATTCGCGTCACTCTCGAAATGATCAAGATTGAGCACACGCTTTTCGCCTTGCCGTTTGCATTTCTCGGTGCCGTGCTGGCAGCGAATGGATTGCCATCTCCAAAACACATTCTTTGGATTACCGTTGCCATGATCGGTGCGCGTTCGACAGCGATGGCTTTCAATCGAATTGCAGATAGAGAATTCGACGCGCTGAACCCGCGGACTTCCAGTCGAGCACTGCCTGCCGGTCTGTTATCGGTCGGATTTGTCAGCGGGTTTACAATTATCTCAGCGACCATTTTTTTCGTGGCCGCGGCAATGCTTAACCGTCTTACGCTGATGCTGGCGCCAGTTGCCCTCGCCAGCGTGTGGCTCTATTCGTTTTCTAAACGCTGGACCTTGTGGTCCCATTTGCTGCTGGGCTGGTGTCTGGCAATCGCGCCGACTGGGGCATGGATAGCAGTTCGGGGTGCCTTGGACAGCCCGGTGCCACTCTTACTTTCGCTTGTAGTTCTGCTTTGGACTGCCGGCTTCGATGTCCTCTATGCCTGCCAGGATTACAACTTTGACGTCGAGGCAGGACTCCATTCAATTCCGAGACGCTTTGGCATCGCTCGTTCGCTGCTCATCGCTCGTCTGTTCCATGCAAGCGCTTTTGCCGCCCTTCTTGCTTTATACTGGATTACGCATCTCGGGCTATTCGCACTAATAGGGGTTATAGCAACTGGTGTCTTGCTCATCTACCAGCACCGGCTGGTACGTGCCGACGATTTGAGTAAACTGAATGCGGCTTTTTTTACGACTAACGCCTTCGTAAGTGTGATTCTGTTTGTGACGTTTGCGGGCGCCACTCTTCTAAGGACTCTTTCATGAATTTTTCACATGACCGAATATTAGCGGCTGTAGCGGCGAAGGTTGAAAGCGGCGAACGACTTTCCTTCGAAGATGGTTTGGGGCTGTTTGCAACTAATGACCTGCCAGCGCTTGGTAAGCTAGCTGATAGCGTTCGCCGGCAGAAACACGGACGCACCACGTTCTTCAATGTGAACCGCCACTTCAATCCCACCAATGTCTGTTACGTTGACTGCAAGTTTTGCGGGTTCTATCGCACGCCGCGCCAGCCGGATGCCTACACGCATAGCATCGAAGACAGTCTGCGTATTGCCGGTGAGGCAGTGAAGGAAGGCGCCACTGAACTTCATATTACCGGTGGACTCAACACGAAACTCCCTTTTAGTTATTTCACTGATCTGCTCTCTTCGCTTAAACAGTACTATCCCCAGCTTCATCTCAAAGCTTTTACAATGGTCGAGCTCGATCACTTTGCACACTTCTACAAGATGAGCGACGAGGATGTAATCGAAAAGTTGAGCGAAGCTGGACTTGATTCCTGTCCCGGCGGAGGCGCTGAAATCTTTCGTGAACCGACGCGCTCCATGATCTGCGCCCATAAGTGCGACGGCGATCGCTGGTTGGAATTGTCGGGGAAAGTTCACGCGGCTGGCCTTAAAACCAATGCCACCATGCTCTACGGGCATATCGAGTCGATAGAAGATCGAGTTGATCATCTGCTGCGTTTACGCGCGCAGCAGGACAAATCACACGGTTTTCAATGTCTCATTCCGTTGGCTTTCTATCCGGAAAATACACAACTAGCCCACCTGCCTGGACCTTCGGGAGTGGATTCTTTGAAGACAATGGCCGTTTCGCGCCTACTTCTCGATAATTTCGATCACCTGAAGGCTTATTGGGTGATGCTGGGAAAAAGGCTCGCACAAGTTGCCCTGCACTACGGCGCTAACGACATTGACGGCACCATAACTGAGGGCGGCGAACTCTCGGAAAGTTATTCGATTGAGTCCAACAATGAGGTTAAGATGTCTCGCAGCGAACTGGTAAACTTGATCGAAGACGCCGGTTTCGAAGCAGTTGAGCGTGATACTGTCTATAACCCTATCGAACGAAGTAACGTAAGCCTCGTCTAATTCCTCCTGTTAACCAGTTGTACGCACGCTAAGGCATTCATATGTCTACACTAACTGAAACTCGCACAATCACAGTCGCTCATTCCCCGGATTCGGACGATGCTTTCATGTTCTACGGCTTGGCCACCAACAAGCTCGATACCGGTAATCTTCGCTTCACTCACGTTCTCAAAGACATACAAACGCTCAACGAAGAAGCTTTCCGGGGAACTTACGACGTTACTGCCATCAGCTTCCACGCATATGCATATATTTCCGACAAATATGTCTTGCTGCCCCATGGCGCCTCGATCGGAGATAACTACGGGCCAATCCTGGTCTCTCGCTACCCTGCTAAAGCATCAAACATTTCAAGCCTGAAAATCGCCGTTCCCGGAACGTTAACCAGCGCATTCCTGGCATTGCGAATTCTTAACTCTGATTTCCAATATGAAGTCGTACCTTTCGACAAGATCATTGAGGCTGTCCAGACCGAACACTGCGATGCGGGACTGCTGATTCATGAAGGGCAACTGTTCTACGAGTCAATCGGGCTGCACAAGATTCTGGATCTGGGAGAATGGTGGCACGAGAGGACCGGCCTGCCCTTGCCAATGGGTGGTAATGCCATTCGCCGTGAGCTGGGCCCGGAGATCATTCGCCAGGTCTCACACTACCTCAGAGAAAGCATTCGCTACTCGCTGGCAAATCGGGAAGATGCGCTGGAATATGCTATGCAGTTTGCCCGCGACATGGATACCGCGCTTGCCGATCGATTTGTAACGATGTGGGTTAATGATTTGACTCTGGATTACACCGATCGCGGTAGGGAAGCAGTTCAACGTATTCTAAAAGAGGGGTTCGAGCGAGGAATCATTCCAAATCTACCCACCGTCGAATTCGCGGTTATAACACACTAAAGCAAAATTACCGCTGCGTGTCTTGAGAGTAATGTTACAATGCGCAGCTTTCAAAGGAGGAATATCATCGCTGATTGCGAGGAACCTCCGTGAAAGCTGGGGTGTGCGCGGCGGATAATCGCCACTCCGCCCAGAAGGAGTGGCAGCCGCCGCGCACATCATCGGTTACAGCTTGTGATCAGGCTCCTCCCAAAGCTTGACCTTACGTCTCTCCCATGTAGCAACGCGGCCGCTCAGCGTTGCGATTGCGCTTTCGCGCTTTGAGGTTCACGGGATTTTTCGGACGCTGCCGGTTACCGACGTGAGGACCTTAAAATCTGTTTTGCGTTCCACCCGATTCGCCTAGTTCAAAGCAACTCTAAATGAGTTTCCCGCGCTTTTGACGGCATGCAATCTAAGCGGCGTCTCGGAAAAAGTAGAGGCTAACTATTTCTGCGTGGAGCACCTTACATCAGATGCATGGGACTTTGCAACAAGAAAATCGCTTAGTTCGAATGTAACTGACATAGCCTGGTTCAAGGGGTAGCTGCTGGCAACATCGCCTCCTTTTGGGGCATCTGAGGGCCGGTATTTTCCTGTTAGCAAAGCCCTTCAATTTAAAGACTTCTTGCCACTAAGGAATTAAACAAATGATCGCAATTTGGCTGGCAAAACGGCAAATATTGGTACTCGCTTTCCTGCTACTCTTCGTATCGACGACCTCGCTTGTTCGTGCTCAGGGATCTGGCAGCAGTTCCGGTTCCCTGTCTCAGGCGGAAGTCGACCGCATTATCAAGAGCTTCACGGAAAAGGAGGCGCAGTTTCGCAAAGCTCTTAATCAATACTCATTCAAACGCGACGCGATACTTCAGAGTCTGGGCATGGGAGGTCAAATTACGGGCGAGTATCACCGCGTGTCTTACTTCACTTTCGACGACCAGGGAGCCCGCTACGAAAAGATCAGTTACTTTCCGATGCCGTCATTCGCAGGAGTAGTCACCCAGGAGGACCTTGAGGACCTTGGTGGAATTCAACCGTTTGCCTTGGAGCCTTCTAAGATCCCTCAATACGATTTCAAATATGTTGGTAAGGAAAAGATCGACGAACTCAGTCTTTATGTCTTTGATGTCTCACCGAAAGTGAAGCCAGATCCAAAGAAGACTAAGGAACGGTTCTTTTCCGGTCGAGTGTGGGTAGATGACCAGGACCTGCAAATCGTTAAGACAAAGGGCAAGGGTGTCCCCGAGACTAAAAACAATAAGTTTCCGACAGTCGAGACTTATCGTGAACAGATTGATGGCCGCTACTGGTTTCCTACGTATTCCTATGCTGACGAAGAATTGATTTTCGATAACGGCGATCCGCTACACATCCGGATGAAGGTTCGATATTCCGACTTTGAGCCCGCGCGTGCCACGGTGACAATCAAGGAAATTGACGATCCAGATGCTCAAAAAAAGGAAACCAAACCGCCGGCAACCAGCCCGCGCAAACCTTAACTGTTCCGGCTGTTCTGAGGAGACCGCGTTGAGGGAATGCCGAGTTCCTCGCCAATAAGCGAATGTACGCGATCAACCAACTTCTTCACCTCTTCGTCTGTCGCATAACCAGCCGTTGAAATGGGCGGGAGCATAACCATTTCGATGGTTCCTGGCCTCGCTTCGCCAGTTCCTTTCCCCATTAATTTATCCGTATTCTTGATCGCGACGGGTACGATTGGCACGCCTGCTTGCGCGGCCATATAGAACGCACCCTTTTTGAAGGGAAGAAACTCGCCGGGTCGCGCGCGAGTGCCTTCGGCAAATACGGCGAAAGATCTGCCTGAACGAATTCTTGAAATGGCTGCTTCCACTGTCTGCCGGGCTCGCTCGCGGTTAGAACGATCGATCGCCATGATATTCACGAAACCCATGCCATATCCTAATATGGGAACATTGAGCAACTCTTTCTTTGCCAGCACCCCTAATCTGCGGCCGGTATAAGCAAAAAGCGTCGCCGTGTCCAGATACGATCTGTGGTTGGAAATAAACACATAAGTTTGTTTTGGCTCAAGATGCTCGCTGCCACTCACATGGACTTTGGAGCCACTCAAACGCAACCAGTTTCGCGCGCCAAAAAGTGCCCACGGGTAGACCAGGTCATGATTTCGCGTTAGCCAGGCTACCAGTAGGACGGGTGGAGCAAAGATGACCAATAGCATTGCCGCGACCAAAAGCGACCACCAGTAATGTAGACGTCGGACAATGCGCATAGGACGATGTTGGTTGGCAGCGAGAGATGATCTCATAAATTCACCTCCCGCAGCGACGCCGCATGGAAAACCCCAAGGTTGCTCCTGTCTGACAACGGCCCGGCCTTAGGGCTTGCTACATTCGCCGCGAAGCGCTATCTTTCGTCTGTTCAATCTCTCTCCTCTAGCCTGTGAGTCGGGCTATAAGCATCCAATAAACCATCTCCGCATCTAAGTAGTTTGCGTCGCCATTTGGGGCCTAATACTTTAGGAGTTTTGCAATGAAAAGAGTTATCCGGTGGCTGCTCGTCTTTTCGCTATTCGTATTATTCGCTGCTGTCTTAAATGGGCAAACGCGTCAACGGCGAGTTGGACAGAACGCTCCATTGCCCACGCCAAATTCTTCCAGTGGTTCCCGTGCGCCCGTGCTGGGAGGGGCTAACCGTACTCCCGGCACGCCTCGGGTTGAAGGGCCTTCAGTTGCTGCCAGTAATGCGCCTGAAGAAGTGGATGCCGGCGATGTCATACGTGTTAATACCACTCTGGTCACGTTGCCGGTCAGCGTGATGGATCGAGACGGCAGATACATTCCGAACCTGCGGAAAGAGGATTTTCGACTTTGGGAAGACGGCGTGGAACAGAACGTCGCATTCTTCTCCTCGGTCGATAAGCCTTTCTCAGTGGTACTAATGCTCGACACTAGCGGTTCCACGCGGTTTCGGCTGGAGGACATTCAAGACGCGGCGATCACTTTTGTAAATCAACTACGGGCAGACGATCAGGTAATGGTCGTGTCATTTGACGATGCAGTCAGAGTACTGAGCGACTTTACAACCGACCGCTACCGCCTGCGCGATGCGATCCGGCGTACGAGGCCTGGCGATGGCACCAAACTATACGATGCAGTTGACCTCGCGATGAACCAAAGGCTGAACCGCATCTCGGGCCGCAAAGCGATCGTTCTTTTCACAGACGGCGTCGACACCACCAGCAGACATGCCTCTTACGAGAGCAACATTCGGGACGCCGAGGAACTCGATGCACTAATCTATCCGGTGCAATACGACACCTACAGGGACATGGGCGGCATCGGTGGCGGATGGCCAGGCGGGGGCCGCTGGCCGAATTCAAATGGGGATATTCTGGGCCAGATCCTTGGCGGAGTATTCGGCAGAGGTGGAGGTGGCGGCTCAGGCAGAGGCGGAGTGGGAACCAGCAGACGTGAATACGATCTAGCGAACCGTTACTTGCATGAGCTAGCCCAGAGGACAGGCGCCCGAAGCTATGAAGCCGATTCAACGCAAAATCTTGCCTCCGCTTTCGCCAACATCGCCGAAGAGTTACGTCGCCAATACAGTCTGGGCTATTACCCGAAGATCCCCGCCCAGGCCGGGCAGCGCCGTCAAATCAGGGTCCGCGTGAATCAACCAAACTTGGCGGTTCGCACTCGCGACAGCTACGTCTTCAGTCCTTCAGGCACAATAACGGATGATACTGCCGCTCGAAGGTCCCCTCCGGTTCTACAGAAGAAGCTGACCGATAGAAACGAAAACGACGACGGTTTACCCCTAAGGAAGGATTAAGGAATCGGAACGCGGGTTATGGGCGCCAGCTTCAATCCCCGCTGGCGACGCAGGCCATAGTCTTCTAAGTAACAATCCGAGAATCCAAAGACAGGCTCCAACCAATGCGGTCAATACGAACCAGAACCTCCAGTAACTACTGAAGGTTTGTTCCCAGCCGGCTTGAATCCCATGCGAGAGGTTTACGTTCAGTGCGGCCGGTGTCACGAGTCGCGAAAGTAATTGAACGACGAAATACCAAATGAACGCATAAAGCCACGTCCACGCGTCCATCCCGACTTTTCGTAACACCGCTATCCCCACAGCAAACCCTCCCAGGTGAGCGAGCGTGGATGAAAGAACTCCAAACACTTCCGCGTAACTGAATCGCCCGGTGAGAAGCATTCCCCAGGTAGGGACGACATACAAGAACCAAACGACTACCCCAGGGACCATCCAGACGACGGCCACCCGGATCAATATTGCTTCTTCGAAAAAAAGTCCCAGTGCAAGCACCAGATTTCCGATATTACACATCCAGAGCATGTGCCCTAGTTCATTGATTTGCCAGTAGTGAATTGCCTGGGCCGTGAAAAACGCCAGCGGGAAAAATCCCAGAAGACGGAGTTGCTTCTTAGTGAGTTTGGAAGGAGCCAAGCTATTTTTTGTATCGACCTTGATGTTTTTTCTTCCCGACATTCGCCGAGTTGTAACTTTTCGTCTTAGAATAACACTTCTCTCTTAGCGCAAGGCGGTTAGCTTGCGCGCACCCTGATAGTTTGCGCGACAAAAATAAATGCCATCACTAGAAGAGTTACTACGGAAATCCATACCTGAGTTAAGAGAAATATTCCTCGAGCGAAGCAGGCCAGTTCCTAAAGGCCTGCTGGAAGCGTTGGAAGTAGATAACCGTCAAGGGGCCCATTACCTGGCAAGGCGAATCCGCGAGCGTTATCGCAGCAATCGTTCTGAAGGACAGCGACTTCACACCTTGCTGCGATTTGAAATCGATCTCTGGGCCCAGGGATATTCGCTTGTCGCCGGCGTGGATGAAGCGGGAATGGCGCCGCTGGCTGGTCCGGTTGTAGCCGGAGCCGTAATTCTGCCGCAGAATTACAAGCTCCGCGGTCTAAACGACTCCAAGAAGATTCTCGATCCCGAAATGCGCGACGAACTTGCCGTGCAAATAAAGCAAGACGCTGTCTGCTGGTCATACGGCTTTGCGGATGTCGAAGAGATCGACCGTATCAACATTTATCATGCCGGGTTACTGGCAATGCAACGCGCGGTGGCGGGGTTAACCTGCCTTCCTGATTTTGTGTTAGTCGACGCGCGCAAGATCCCCCAGTGCCCCGCACCGCAACGGGGCATAATTCGTGGGGATGCGCTTTCGGCGAGCATCGCAGCCGCTTCAATAATCGCCAAGACCACCCGCGACGCGCACATGCTCGAGATGGATGGACTCTACCAGGGTTATGGTTTTGCGTCACATAAAGGCTATCCCACGCCGGAACATTGCCGCGCACTCAAGGAACTCGGCGCCCTGCCTATTCATCGGCGCAGTTTCGGCAGAGTTCGACAAGTGCTGGGACTGGATCCTGTCCAGACCGAACTGTTCGAAGATAATTCGGAAGAACTGCCGAGCGAATCGATCGCACACGCCCACTAAAACGCAATTCTTTTGCGATAGTTAAAGAATCACATCAAGCTTTCATAAAAGCCGATGGCTTCCCTAACTGAGTACAAGAAGAAACGCCACTTCAACAAAACTCCCGAGCCCGGTCCAGAGAAGAAGCGAACAAAGACCGGCCGCATTTTTGTTATCCAGAAACATCGGGCTACGGCACTCCATTATGACTTCCGGCTCGAGGCGGATGGAGTCTTAAAGTCCTGGGCAGTTCCCAAGGGACCTTCGCTTGATCCGAAAGTAAGGCGATTGGCGATGCAGGTGGAGGACCATCCTGTCGACTACGCCGATTTTGAGGGCGTGATACCGGAAGGCGAATATGGTGGCGGAACGGTGATGGTGTGGGACTTCGGAACCTATGAGCCGGAGGATACGGATGATGTAGGCACTGCCTTGCGCAAAGGCGAGTTAAAGTTTTCCTTGAACGGTAAGAAACTAAAAGGCTCCTGGGTACTGGTTCGGACGCGAGATCGCCAATGGCTTCTAATAAAGCACCGCGATTACTATACGACCGAAGAGGAAGTCACTGAGATAGCTCCGGCTTCGATTCTTACTCGCAGGACCCTGGCTGAGATCGCCGAAGACGAAGGCGGCAATGTGAAGAAAGCCGCCACGGGAGATCCAAAAACGATTCCTCGCCGAACCGGCGTCAAGCGGCGCAAGAAAGGGAGCAAGAAAAAGGTTTGGCACAGCAAGGGTAGTTAAGGTTCTGCTTGAACTTAGGCCAAACTCAAGCAGGTAAGACGCTCAACCAGTTCAGAGTTCAGTCTTCATCAGCTTGTTGTCGTTTCAAAACAGCAAGCTAAAGTTTGAACATAAACTTCTTGCTTTTGTAAGTCTCGGTGCTGCTAGCCCGCCAAGAGCCCTTCGTAAGACAAACGGCCCTGAACAATGCGAGCCGCCGAAGTATAAGGATGTACTTCTGTGTGTTGGGCATCGAGAATATGAATTACTTCTACGCCCCTCACCTTCAAGAAGTCTGCAATCAGGCTTCGGTGACAGCGCCACCATAATGCCTCAGCACACATCATTGCGGTTCGGTTTTCCTCCGTAAGTTTCAGCAACGCCTGGACTCCCTTTCTGAACTCCTCACTTTCCATATGGTCGGCATAGGCCCGAAACGAAGAGTTTTTCCATGCCGTGTTCTTTGAATGAGGCGACGGTCGCCGTCTGCCACCTAGTTCGGGATTGTGAGAATAAAGTATTCCCGCGCTTTCAAGCGTGCGGGAAAGTTCCTGCTTGTTGAAGTGAGGATATCTGCGAGAACCTGGAAAACTCCTAACGTCGACCAGAGATCCGATCTGATGTGCAAGTAGAACCTCATTAAACTCCTGGGCCGATCGGGTGGAATGGCCCACTGTCCAGATTCTCTTTCCAGTATCATCTGTCGCCTCAACTTCCTCTACTTTCTTTCTGGACACATCTGGGGACTTCATTTAGCTTAAGGTTTTCTCTGAAGTGTCTGCTTGCCGACCTCTGAAGTTTTACCTCAATCGATCAACTACGGCTGAATCGGTCGTCAACTACTGAAGGTGAAAGCTAAAGTGGTCTCTTAAAGGTAAGCTTCAAGTTTGAAGCGGCCGCGCTTCTCAAGCATCGGCTTCCACAGATCTCCAAGTCGTCGCAGCCGTGCCGGTACGTTGTCCATTCTGAAATCTTCGATGCTTATCCCCCGTTCAACCTCAGACCATTTCACCGGAATTGAAACCGTGGCCTTCGGCTGCGGTCTCACCGAATAGATTGACGCGAGCGTCCGTCCCCAGGCGTTCTGATTGTAGTCTACCAATACCCTTCCCTTCGGCCGTTTCGAAACCTGGTAAACGGCCGTTATCAGTTCCGGCGCTTGGGCAGCCAACGCATGCGAAAACTCCTTGGCAAAACCCCACACCTGTTTCTGTGTTGGCCCGCGCTCAATGGGCACGTAGACATGAATTCCTTTGGAACCCGTCGTCTTCGCGTAACAGGGCATTTTTAAAGACTCAAGTCCGTGTCGCAGCAATAATGCAGTTTCAATCACCTTTTCGAAGGATGCGCCTGGTACGGGATCCAGATCAAAATGCAAATAATCGGGGCGGTCGACATCGTCACAGCGCGCATACCACTGATTAAGGTCGATGCATCCAAGATTAACCACCCAAAGTAGAGATGCGAAGTCCTGAATCATCGGAAAGTCGATCACGTTGCCGGAAGAATGTTCGATGTGACAAAGCTCAATCCACTCCGGCCGCGGCGAGGGCGCGCGCTTCATAAAGAAGAACTCGCCCGCGGCCCCGTTGGGATACCGCTTCATTACCATCGCCCGATCAAGCAGATGAGGCAGGAGGAATGATGATACGTCCGCGTAATACTGAAGCAGGTCTCGCTTTGTTATGCCTAACTTCGGCCAGAAGAGCTTCCTAAGGTTGGTGAGCTTTACGACCCGACCTTCAAGTTCTACCTTAAGGTTCTGTTCACTCTTAGGGAGAATTAATCGCTTCGCGGGCGCTTTTGGCGCGCGCCGGCGCGGCGGTCCGGACCGCTCTACCCAGGCTGGGTGGTGGTCTCGCGTCGCGGGTTTAGAAGGCATTCAATCTCTCGCGGTTAGCTTAAAGAATTTAGTGGAGGAACGTTCCTACCTAAGGTTTAACTTTAAGGAAGATGCGGCGGAATTGGAGGTGGTCTAAGCTAGCCCTCCTTTTCGCGATTTCAAGATCGCGAGATTTCTTCGGCCTCGTTCTCAATCGCCTCAAGTGCTTTCATCAATACGTGCCGATGCGCCGGATGAACTGCCTTTTCCAGCTGCTGTTGAATCCGCGAGCGAGATAGTTTCAGCGAAGCCAGGCGCTGAAGGCGGGCTCGATCCTCTAATGGCACGCGAGCGGTCCGTTCGGCCGAGGCCCGCTGATTCGCCTCCTCCATCTGTTCTTCAAAAGATTTGCCCCATCCAATAGCCATGACGATGTTCCTGCTTAACAAATCAACGCTCGGCGCATCGGCTGAGCTCAAACTAAAACTTCCACTGCGATTAGATTATCGTGCCATCTTTAATGACAGAATTTTTCGGGACGATGATTATGCCATCACGAATGTAATAAGCGCCGTCTTCCGCGTCAGCATCAATCACTCTTGCGTCATTGAGAAGACGGACGCCACTGCCGATGCGTGCGTTCTTATCAATAATGGCGCGCGCTATAATTGTTTCCTGGCCTATGCCGACACGGGGCTTACCGGCGTCAAGGTCCGTGCGCATTTCTTCGATTGACTGATAATAATCAGCTCCCATCACAAACGAAGAATCAATACGAACTCCCTTCCCTATCCTGCTTCTCAACCCAATCACGGAACTTGTGATCGTGGCACCGTTGACGATGCAGCCGTCACTTAGAATTGAATCGAGGATCTGCGACTCCTCAATTTTTGAAGGTGGCAGGAAGCGTGCCCTTGAAAACACCGGTGCTTCGGCGTCGAACAAATTGAATTTGGGAATCTTCGAAGTCAGATCCAGGTTCGCGCGATAGAAGGCGCTGATCGTTCCAATGTCCTCCCAGTAACCATCAAACAGGTATGCCTGCACTTTACCGGAGCTTTTTATAGCGCTGGGAATTATCTCGCGTCCGAAATCAACTGCTGTCGGATCGTCCGCCAGTAATTCCTCCAATCGATCATACTTAAAAACGTAAATACCCATAGACGCAAGGAACGGACGCCCAACAGCTTCGGCTTCATTAAGACCCAACCTGCAGGTGTCAACTCGCATTGATTGCAGTTCATCGCCCTTCGGTTTCTCTTTGAACTCAACGATGCGACCATCGCCGTCGGTTTTTAGTAAACCAAAATCCGTGGCTGCTGCTTCGTCGCAGGGAGTAACCGAGACAGTCACGTCCGCGTCGCTTTCAAAATGTCGCGCCAGGAAATTGCGGTAGTCCATGCGATAAAGATGATCGCCTGAAAGTATTAGCAGCGTGTCGATTCCCCAGTCGCGGATGTGCGGCAGAATCTGACGCACGGCATCCGCCGTTCCCTGAAACCAGTGAGGACTTTCGGGCGTCTGTTCGGCGGCCATCACCTCAACAAAACCATTGGAAAACTGCGAGAAGCGGTAGGTTTGCGCCAGGTGACGATTAAGCGAAGCAGAGTTGTACTGGGTTAGCACAAACATCTTGAATACGTCGGAGTTAATGCAATTCGAAATGGCGATATCAACCAGCCGATACTTGCCACCGAGCGGCACCGCCGGTTTGGATCGCTGCTGGGTGAGAGGAAACAAACGCGTTCCCGCACCACCACCCAGAATTACTGCAAGTAGGTTAGGCTTGGCAGGCATTTCTAGCTACGCTGACTTTTGATTTGAAAAGCTGAGCCGAGCATAGACGGAAAT
>JBKOZZ010000143.1:0-20582 GCA_046726155.1 Acidobacteriota bacterium | reverse complement strand
CGGGAACGATCCCAACGTGGAACGCGATGACCCGGATCTCTGGACTGATGAGTTTGCCTTTCTCAACCAGCCCGGCCAGGCCGACATTCAAAGTGACCTCTTCTACGACTACCGCACGAACGTCAACGCCTACCCCAAGTGTAATACTGGAAAGCTTTGAGGTTCTCGGTGGGACGTTTCACCAGCTGCTGTCGCTCGGCGCCGCTCAACTTCAAGCGCAGCTTCTCGGAAATCTCTCTCGCGATCTCTTCCTGTACCGCGAACACGTCGGCCAGCTTGCGGTTGTACTGCTGTCCCCACAGTTCCGTTCCATCTGAAACATTAACGAGTTCTGTTCGGATCGTCAGGTTGTCGCCTTGCTGGATCAATCGCCCATTAGCACGGCCCGCACGCCGAGGTCGTGTCCGACATCCGAACAAGAGTCTCGCATCCAAGGTGACCATTCATCACATGTTGACGCATACAGGAGGCACAGGAGACATCTTCGGGCCACAGTTTGATGCCCACCGCACAGAACTCCGCAGACTTCAAGACTACGTGACGCTTTACGGGAAGAGAGATCTGGAGTTCGAGCCCGGGAGCCGCTGGGAGTACAGTAACTACGGTTTCTTGTTGCTCGGTGTCTTAATCGAGAAAGTGAGCGGTGGGAGTTACTACGATTACGTCCGCGACCATATTTTCATGGAACAATCTTGCGAAGCAAAGTAAGAGTTAACGGGAAGTCATACTAATGACCGTGGTCCGACCACGAAGAGGAGAACGACATGCTCTATGCCCTGCTCGTCTATGAAAAACCAACCGACTTCGCGCGCCGCGATCCCTCCGTCGAGAAGGACTCGTACGTCGGCGCATGGCGCATGTATTACCAGGCAATGGTCGAGGCCGGAATCTATGTCGGAGGCAATCCGTTGGACGTGCCGGAAACCGCCACTACGGTGCGGTTGCGCGACAACAAGCGGCAAATTCAAGATGGCCCGTACGCCAGCACCAAGGAGCAGCTAGGCGGCTTCACCCTACTCGAGCTGCCGTCGCTCGATGCGGCGTTGGAATGGGCGGCCCGCTGTCCGGCCGCGTCCTATGGTGCAGTGGAAGTGCGGCCGGTGGCCTCCGAAATGGAGCGACGCATTACTGTTGAAAACCAGAGCTGATGAGCAGGCGCACCGCGCGGTCGAAGCGGTAGCGCGCGAATCCTACGGCCGCCTCGTGGCGCTGCTCGCAGTGCGCACGCGCGATGTCGCGGGCGCTGAAGACGCGTTGGGCGACGCGCTGGTGGCCGCATTGACCACGTGGCCTCGCGACGGCATTCCGAAGAATCCGCAGGGATGGCTCTTGACGGCCGCGCGCAACCGCCTGATTGATCATGCGCGGCATCGGCAAGTACACGACCGCAGCGCTCCGACCTTGGAGCTGATGATGCGGGAATTCGACGAGACCACAGATCCCGATGCATGGCCCGACGAGCGCCTGAAGCTGCTGTTTGTGTGCGCGCATCCGGCCATCGATCCGGACATGCACACGCCGCTCATGCTGCAGACGGTCCTCGGGCTCGACGCGGTGGCGATCGGACGGGCTTTGCTGGTCGCGCCGAAGACGATCGGACAGCGATTGGTGCGTGCCAAGACCAAGATCCGACAGACACAAATCGCGTTCGAGATTCCCGCGCCGGATCAGATTCCCCAGCGCCTGGAAGCGGTGCTGAACGCGATCTACGCCTCGTTCGGCAACAGCTGGGAGGACGCGACCGCCGCCGACCAACGCATCGCGGAGCTCGGCCAGGAAGCAATCTGGCTCGCGCGCGTGCTGCGCGAGCAGATTCCGGACGATCCAGAAGTCCGCGGCCTGCTCGCATTAATGCTCCATTGCGAGGCGCGACGTCCGGCACGCCGCAGCGCCGACGGCCGGTTCGTGCCGCTTTCCGAGCAAGATCCGCACGACTGGCGCATGCCTATGATCGAGGAAGCCGAAGGCGAGCTCGCCGCAGCTGTGCAAATGCGGCGACCAGGACGATTTCAGATCGAAGCTGCCATCCAATCGGTCCACGCCGAACGTGCTCACACGGGGCGCACCGAATGGACCGCCATTGCGGCGTTCTACGATCAACTCATGCAACTGGCGCCTTCGATCGGGGGTGCCGTGGCGCGCGCCGCGGCACACGCCGAAGTCCGCGGACCCGAAGCCGGGCTGGCGCTCCTGGATCAGATCGATCCGCAGGCCGTGATTTCCTACCAACCGTATTGGGCCGTCCGCGCCCATTTCCTGCAGCAGCTTGACCGCAAGCAGGCCGCGGCCGAGGCGTTCGACCGCGCCATTGGTCTCAGCGAGGACGGCGCCATCCGTGCTTTCCTGACCGAACGTCGCGATCGCTGACGCCTCCGTAATCGTGGTTAGTCGTCTGTCGAAATGAGGCGACGCCAGCCGTCATTACTATGAGAACCAATCTGGAGTCAGCTTCCGGACTTTGCGACGACATACGAAGGAGTAGCACATGAAAATCAAGGACAAGACAATTTTGATAACCGGGGCCAATCGCGGTATCGGGCGGGCACTAGTCGAAGAAGCCTTGAGGAGAGGCGCAAAGCGAGTGTATGCCGGTACGCGCGCGCTCTTGGCCCACTCAGATGGGCGCGTCACGCCCGTGACCTTGGACGTGACGAGTGGGAAACAGATTCGAGAGGCTGTCGAGAAAATCGAATCTCTCGATGTCCTCATCAACAACGCCGGCGTGGCGCTTTACGATGACTTGAGCGATCGTTCCGCGCTCGAACGGCAACTCGCCATCAACTTGTTCGGCCCGTACGACGTGACCCGGGCCTTCCTGCCGTTGCTTACGCGTTCTCGGGGAGCCATCATCAACAATCTGTCGCTGAACGGCTTCGCCCCCTTGCCGATCATTCCGGCCTACTCGATCTCGAAGGCGGCCGCTCTCTCCATGACGCAATCGCTGCGCGCCCTTTTGGCCGGACAGGGCGTGAGGGTCCATGCCGTCCTGACCGGTCCCGTGGACACCGATATGACCCGAGGCTTCGACATACCCAAGGCCTCTCCGGAGTCCGTGGCGCGAGCCATCTTCGACGGCATGGAGAACGACGAGGAGGACATCTTTCCCGATCCCATGTCAGAGTCCGTGGCTGAGGGCTGGCGCAGCGGTGTGGCCAAGGCGCTCGAGCGCCAGTTTGCGGCGCTTGTACCTGCAGAGCGCGTCAAGTCATGAGCAAAAGGACCATGCGAATTGACAACAAACGCATCATCGTGGTGGGCGCGAGCCGAGGACTGGGCCGAGGCATCGCCGCGGCGCTAGCAGCGGCCGGCGCTCGCGTCCTTGCGATCGCAAGGGACGGCGCTGAAATGGTCAGGATGCAATATTCACCAGAATTGAACGGAACTTTCACACCGTCCAACGAACCATCAGGTAGTGTTGAATACCCGAATAATTCGATAGGCGGTTGAAACTGACAAGAACAAGGAGAAAGACATGGACAAGAACAAAGAGAGAGACATGGAAAACCGGAAAGTGCATCTCGCCATGAAGACACCCCCGATCGTGTCGCCGCAGGATTGGGAGGCTGCGCGCCAGCAGCTCCTTGTGAAGGAGAAGGAGTTAACCCGCGCCCGTGACGCGCTGGCCGCCGAGCGTCGGCGGATGCCGTGGCTGGCCGTGGAGAAGGAGTATGAGTTCGACGGGCCAAAGGGCAAGGCGAGCCTGCTCGACCTCTTCGACGGTCGCCATCAGCTGATCGTGTACCGCGCCTTTTTCGAGCCCGGCGTGTTCGGCTGGCCCGAGCATGCCTGCCGCGGCTGTTCCTTTTTGGCCGACCAGGTCGCCCACCTTGCCCATCTGAACGCCCGCGACACCACGCTCGCGTTCGCCTCGCGCGCGCCGCAGCCGGACATCGAGCGCGTCAAGGCACGGATGGGCTGGGAGATGCCCTGGTACACCATTACGGACGGCTTCGACACTGACTTCGGCGTGGACGAGTGGCACGGCACGAACTCGTTCATCCACGACGGCGACAATGTGTTCCGCACCTACTTCATCAACAACCGCGGCGACGAGCAGATGGGGAGCACCTGGAACTACCTCGACATCACTGCGCTCGGGCGCCAGGAGGAGTGGGAGGACTCGCCGGAGGGCTACCCGCAGACGCCGCCGTACAAGTGGTGGAACTGGCACGACGAATACGGCAACAGCCAGTCGTCCCAGTGGTCGAGTGTCGTCGATCGCAGTCTCGATCTCCTGGGTCAGCAGGTCGAGCGCAGTGCTGACGACTAGACTCCACTGCCCCCGACCGCGGCGCACCGACTCGAAGGACGGCGGCGGCTTGGAGTTGGGCGAACTTGAAGGTAAGGAGTTTCAGGTGGTATCCGCTGGAACTGGTAGCGCACAACGGAAATCTGCATTCAGATAACCAAAAGAGAGTCGAGGAGCAGAAAAAGGTCTATGGCGCGTAAGCCTGATCTACGGAATCGGCTAACCCTCAACCAGCACATCAACGGAACGAAACGATGAAGGACACTCAAGGGAAGGAGACAAGAGCGATGACGAAGCACAAGACCGGGACACGTGAAGAGTGGCTCGCAGCGCGGCTCGAGCTGCTCAAGGCGGAGAAGGAGCTCACACACCGCAGCGACGACGTGGCGCGCCAGCGGCAGGAACTGCCGTGGGTTCGCATCGACAAAGCATATCGATTCGAGACCGACGAGGGGAGCGCCTCGCTGGCGGACCTCTTCAGAGGGCGCTCGCAGCTCCTCGTCTACCACTACATGTTTGGGCCCGACTACACGGCGGGCTGTGCGACGTGCTCGACGATCGCGGACGGGTTCAATGGCTTCGCCGTCCACCTGGCGAACCACGACGTCACGCTTTCGGCGGTGTCGCGGGCGCCGCTCGCGAAGCTGCAGGCATACAAGCGGCGGATGGAGTGGACGTTTCCCTGGGCGTCCTCGTTCGGCGACGACTTCAACTTCGATTTCAGCGTCGGATTCACCGAGGAGCAACAGCGCGAGGGAGGCATCGAATATAACTACCAGCGTGAGGCGCCGTGGCAGGCACGCGGCGACGAGGGGATGGCGAGCAGCATGCCGGGGACGCCTGTCGCCGATAACGCCGCCATGACCGGAACCGACGTGGCCACCTACACGCGCGAGAGGCCGGGCATGAGCGCGTTCGTGCTCGAGGACGGCGTCGTCTACCACACCTATTCCACCTATGCGCGCGGATTGGACATCCTCTGGGGCATGTACCAGTGGCTCGACCGCGCCCCCAAGGGGCGCAACGAGGTGGGCGTCTGGTGGCGCCGCCACGACGAGTACGCCAAGCGCTGAGTGACGTCATGGATGTCGTAGTAGCTGCGGAAAGAGAGATCTCACGACGCGTGGCTTCCGAGCGAGCTTCGCAGCGCGCCTTCTTTGGTGTCTCAGCGCTGCTCTTCGCAGCCAGTGCGACGGTTACGATCGTCTGGTGCACATCCATGTCGGCGTTGGGTGAGATGCCGATGCCCGGCGGCTGGACGATGTCGATGGCGTGGATGCGGATGCCCGGACAGACGTGGCCCAGCGCCGCGGCGTCGTTTCTTGGCATGTGGGTCGTGATGATGGTGGCGATGATGCTGCCCTCCTTGGTCCCAATGCTGCTTCACTATCGCCAGGCCGTTGGCAGGACAAGCGAAACGCGCCTCGGCAGGCTGACCGCGCTAGTGGGTATGGGTTACTTCTTCGTGTGGACCGTCTTCGGAATGGCTGTCTTTCCGCTGGGCGTCGCGCTGTCGGAGATCGAGATGCAGCAGCCGGCGCTGGCGCGCGCCGTTCCGATCGCGGTCGGCGTGGTCGTCCTGATCGCCGGCGCGCTCCAGTTCAGCCCGTGGAAGGCACGTCACCTTGCTTGTTGCCGGGAGGCACCCGGGCGCGACCGTACGCTGCCCGCCGCCGCCGGCACGGCCTGGCGACACGGCCTGCGCCTCGGACTCCACTGCAGTCAGTGCTGTGCCGGTCTGGTGGCGATCCTCCTAGTCATCGGGATCATGGACCTTCGCACGATGGCTGTCGTGACGGTAGCCATCACCGTCGAACGTCTCGCACCGGCCGGTGAGCGCGTCGCGCGAGCCACCGGCGCCGTCGTCTTTGGGGCAGGGTTGTTTCTGATCGCGCGAGCAGCGGGGCTCGGATGATGCATCTGCATCGTGCCGATGCTGGTGCACTTCGCGAAGTCAGTATCTCCAGGTTCGCTTTTGCGGAAGTTCTTTAGGAGATATCCGGCAGTCAAAGAGCAGGGGAGGAGGGCGCGAACTCGGCTCAGTGCCGCTCAAGCCACGCTCTACGCTAACTCCCCGGAGTGCTGTCCCGAGCTTCTGAATGGACGTTGTCGCGGATAACTTTCATTCGATTGGGCGGACTCGCTGCTGTTTTGCCGATTGCTGCGTGGCGTCGGATCGCTTGTGCCGAGCAACGCTCGTGGTGTGTTCCTGCTCTACTTCGTCACTGGTCTGTTTATTCTGCCTGGCTCGATTGGTTTGTATGTATTACCGCGCGAATAGAGTGCGCTGCCTGGGTTCATCGGATTTCTTCTTGAGGCTATTGGCATGGCCACTCTGATGAGCCGCGAGCTAGCGATCTTGTGCTGATGTAGGGGTTAATCTCCTCTGACAACGAGCAACTTATTCCCATAGATTTGACGATAGAGCTGATGCGCCAATTCCGTGTTGCTCCGCCCAAGTGTCTGGTATTGCTCGAGTGCCGCGGGCTTATTCCCCAATCGAACTTGGACCATGCCCAAATTGAAATGTGCCTCTTGTGATTCTGGTTCAAGGCGAATAGCCTGCTCCAGAGTCGTACCGGCTTCTTTGTAATGGCCTATGAAGGCATACGAGCAGCCCAGGTTGTTGTAGGCTATGGAGAGTTCAGGTTCTAATTGAATTGCTCGCTTCAAAACCAATATCGCATCTTTGTATTGACGCAGCTCGTTATACGCGCCACCTAGATCAGAGAAGGCGGAAGCATAGTCGGGCTTAAGATCGATCGCGCGCTGATATGCCTTTACTGCTTCCTGAAGCCGACCTAAATGGAGATAAGCCAAACCCAGGTTGCGATGCAGCTCAGCCACTGCAGGTGCGAGGCGAATAGCCGGCTCAAGAGCTTCGGCTGCATCTGGATACAAGCCTAAATCCATACTTGCCACACCAATGCCGCCGTATGCCAGGACGTAGTCTGATTTGAGTTCGATGGCTAGCTTAAAAGCCGCTATTGCCTCCTCGTACCGGCCCAACCGGTACCGCTCGAGGCCGTTAAGGTAGTACTTCGCGGCCTCACTGGACTGCTCTGACTTAACAGGTCCGGCCTGTCCCAGCGCCGCTGAAGGGGTCATCGAGAGAAAGAGAAAAACAAAAAGAGTGATGATTCGGACTCGGTATGCGGAAAACATAGACGTACTCCTTCGGGTAACGGCACCTGCTTAACTTAGAGCGACAAACTCCTGATCTCGCTACCAGATTCTTCCCTGCGGCTTTTGTTAGCTGAGAAAAGGATCGGTTAACCCGGAGCTGATCAGACGAAAGTTGTCGATCGTTGAAATCTTCAGCATTCATCATTCTTTCCCAGTAAGCATTTCGAATTTCGCACCAGTGCAGCTAGCATGCCGCCGAAGCAGATGGCGAGGTCTACTCTCGTTAGCCATCAGAAACTTGAGAATTTGCGGAGAAAACGTTTGGGGTGACGATTGAGGCAGAGCCGGACCCACCATGGGATCCGCGATATTTGGTAGTCAAAGAAACCAGGATTGGCAGGCGAGCTACAATTTGCGGTGGGCAGAGCGCTTGATTCCCAACTTCCCCATTCTGTGTCGCAGGGTATTTGGATGCAGATTCAGAGCCTTGGCCGTGCCTTTGAAAAGGTGGAGGCCGCCAAAAACCGTTGACCCCTGCGCGCATCCTCGGCGACAATCCTGATTCGATCCAGTAGATTTGTAGATGATAGGTGCGATTATTTTTGTGAAGGCCGTGACAGGAACCGTGAGGCCTATGAGCAAAACAATCTGGGTGGGAGCTGTTGCATACAACCCGAAAGTGGTCACGATTTGGGAGGGAATGCGGCACTATTTTCACGAGGAAGCGCATCTTCCCGTTGAGGTCGTGCTATTTCAGAGCTACGAGGCGCAGGTCCTCGCGCTGCTCGCTCAACCGGGCGAGGCCGTGCCGCGTATCGATATTGCCTGGAACACAAACCTTGCCTATCTGCAGGCCGATGAGTGGAGCGGCCATGCCTGTCGTGCGATCGCGATGCGCGACACAGATCTTGGCTGGATGACCAAGATCGTCGCGGTCACCGGAGGGCCCATTTCTACGCTCGCGGATTTGAAAAATCGGACCCTCGCGCTTGGCAGCCGAGACAGCGGACACGCAGCGATTCTTCCCGTGCACTTTCTGGAGCAGCAAGGCATGCGCGAGGGAAGGGACTACCGGACGCTGCGCTTCGACAGCGACGTAGGCAAACATGGTGATACCGGTACCAGCGAGGTGCAAGTGGTGCGCGCCGTTCTCGACGGGCGAGCCGACGCTGGCGCTATCGGCAGCCCCTTCTGGAACACTGTGCGGAACGAGCGCTTGGTGCCCGAAGGCGGTCTTCGTGAGATATGGTCCTCTCCGACCTACAATCATTGCATGTTCACGGCGCGGCCTGACCTCAACCTCGAACAGCAGCACCGGTTTGCTGAAGCGCTCTCAGCCATGAGCTACGACAACCCAGTTCATCGCTCTATACTCGACGCCGAAGGGTTGCAGCGTTGGCTAACACCTCACCTCGATGGTTACGCTGCCTTGCGGCAAGCCGCGGCCCAACAGGGATTCTTCCAGCAGGTATTTGCCAAGTCAGCCTAAGAGACTGAGGGATTTGGATTCCGCGAATTCAATTTGGAAGTGCAACAGTTTGACATTGCCGCTTCGCCCCGTAGGGGCGAAATGTTTATAGCTTATCGCTCGACCTCTTAATTCCGGCGCGCCGTAGGTGCGCAATATTGTTTTGGCCTACGTTGCCAAGGATTCCTCGCTTGTTACATTTCGCTCCTGACGGAGCGAAATCGTTCTTGGACAACGTTCACGCACAGTTGAAGATTCTTGCCAGTTTATTCGCGTGTTCGCCTTCGCGCTCGAAGGCGCGGCGGACGGCAGCGAAGGACTCGGAGAGAGGAAAAATGTTGTGCGTAACGAGCAGATCGGCATCTTCCGCCCCGACCGGATGCCAGTACACACCCTCAGCGGTGATCGTGACTTCCGGCACCAAATCGGCTCGAGTGACGGCGACACCCTCGCTGGCAGCACCACGCAACGCGATCCGGCGTATGACTCGGTCTTCTGCCGCAATCTTCTCCTCGTCGAGGAATTGACGGAACTCCTCGGCCTCAGCATCTGTCGAAACGGTCGCTGCCAGTCGCACTCGAAACCCCTGCGCACGAGCGCGCTGAATACCTTCGAGCGCTCGCGCCCATGTTCCGGGCCCGCGATGGAGGTCGTGCAGCTCTGGCGTAGCGCTGTCCAAGCTAATTTGCAGGACCATTCGATCGCGGGGTAATGCCCACAAGTTTTCTGCGCGCCGCCCGGTAAACAACATTCCGTTGGTCAGCACTGTGGTTGGAGCGGCTGCTGCGCAAGCAACCAGAATCTCGCCGATATCTTCCAGCAGAAACGGTTCGCCTCCGGTCACGAAGATCTCCTTGACGCCAAGGTCCGCCGCTTCGCGAGCGATCCGCTGTACACGCCCGAGCCCCAGTTCTCGTCGCGGCGCGGTGGGCGAGGAACGCACACAACAGTAGTCGCAACGCAGGTTACAGTCGAAATTCGTGTAGAGCCAAAGCCGCGAGCCCACCGGCCGATTGTCTTCGGCAGGCACCGCAACGGTCCCACAACGGAAAACCCACCGCGCACGGCCTTCTTCGACCGTAGCCTCTAGCAGCGGATTCCCCGTGAATCGGCACCACGTTTCCAACTCAGGTCCAATGCTCTCTTCGTCACCGACCACCGCGACCAGATCGCCCGGCCGGCGGCGGCGCAGCACTGCTATCAACTCCGGCAAGAGGCCCGACGCGAAAGTCTTTCGCTCAATATCCAGATCGATGTCAACCTTCATTGGATTGTGCGCATTCTTCAGCTCCCGGAAGACTCTGGGGACAGCGTCGTCCCGCGCGACCACGTTCTGGCGAGCGACTGGATCAGGAACGGCAAACGACTCATTTTTGAGACATGACAATCAATCGTTCGAACGAATCTTTCCTATATTCATTGTGCGTTTATCCAGTTTTCTGATCCCGTCAATTTAACGGACACATCGGAAATGAAAATCCGCACGGGGTTTCCGTCCGCTGTACCGTGGTGGTCCGTCGAGATAAGAAGAGGGCCAGCCTTCTTGTAGTCTTCCCAACTTGCGATGACGACGCTCGGCTTCTTGGGCCCGCCGCGGTGGTAGACGAATTGCTCGACGCGGTTGTCTTTACCGACGTAGAGGTCCCAGGTGTCGCCGGGCGTGTAACCACCTTCCGAGGGATACTTCACCGCGACCAGCTCGGCCGAGCCGTTGCCCAGCGGCAATTGTTGCACGCCGTGATCCGTCACGGTGGCGCTGGTGTCCCAGTAAGCATGGAAAGGGAACAGAAGCCAATAGTTATCGTTGACGAAACCCGGATCGACTTCGTTTTTTACGGTGTCAGGTTGACTGCCGAGCTCAGAGCGCAAGTAGGTAACCTTGACCGGCTTACCGTCTTTATCCTTCCCCTCGTAGGAGACCTTGTTGGTCTTGGGCTCCCAAACCCACGAACGGGAGACATTCACTCCGGGGAACTGTGCGTTCCACGTATAACGGATCGCTTCAACTTGCCCGAATGAATCAAGGCCATAGGTCTTGGCAATCTGTTCGGGAACGGAGCCAGAGGTCTTGGCAATCTGTTCAGGAACGGACGAGCGCTTCTGCGCGCAGGAGGTTGCAACAAGGACCAGCACCCCAAAAACTAGGAAACGGATCGTCTTTGAACGGCCCAACTTTGTCATGGAGTCCTCCTCAGTGAAATGAAACGAATATCGTGTTGGATGACGCACAAATGCTCCTGGATACACAAATCGCTTGTGGTGCGGATGGCTTCACTCTACCCGGTCCGCTGAGCATTGCAGCGCGGCCGATCGTGTGATCCGGAGCACAGCGATAATCGCAGCGGCTACTGCCACGGATTCCGTATTCCAACAGGATCCCGTCAGGAACCAACCACGGCCGTCCAAGTGTGCGCAGATGCCAAACATAATAAGAAGGGATGATGCTGAATGTCCAGATGATGATCCGCCGCCTGAGGTCGACCCTATGAACGGTAGCAGCCACAGCAGGTATGATGGATAACAACCGGTGCAATTCCGTTGGGACATGCCGCCGCTGCCTCACAAGGGGATTGAAAAGGAAAACGTGGCTCTGCGACCGTCGTTCGGTGTTGCCATGAGCGCGACAATCGATGTTGAGCGTGCGGTAAATGAACGATATGGCCGCGCCGCTCAAGCTCGCGAAGCATCACCTTGCTGTCCCGTCGAATACGATCCAGAGGTTATGTAAGCGAGATTACGTGCGGTAATCGTAGAGACTACTTGCTGATTTCCACCGGCCGGAACAATAATGCGTGCCACCTCTCATAGATGGATTATCACTATTTCGTAGCGCTTGTGTAATCAGTTTCCAAGCGTTCATTGGCCGAACCGGAGTAGATCAAAACAAATCAGTCGGGGGAAAACAGAAATGAGCAATGCTGATAAGAGTTTTCGTGGAAACGCTGAAAGACAAGCCGGCGCGCGAGTCGCACTATCGATGCTCCGAATGGTTTTAGGCGCGCTCTTTATCGACGTGTTTTTTGAGAATTTGAATAAAGGGCTCTATAGCGCTTCGGGTTACGCTGGGTTGATTAACTACTATATGGAAAAGGGCCATGCACCTCAGGTGCTAAAGTCAGTTATGTCATTTATGGTGGCGCACGCAAATGTTACTGGACCGATGCAGGGCGCAACTGAGATTTCATTTGGGATTCTCTTGCTACTTGGATTGTTGACTCGGCCCGTAGCTTTGGCGGCCTTTCTTTTTCTCACGACCTTGTGGGTTTCGGAATGGGGAACGGCGTGGATTTGGGAGCTGCTTGTGCCGATGGCTGTCGCTCTCGCGCTGGTTATTGGCAGCGCCGGAAGGACATTTGGAGTCGATGCATTGCTGGCAAAGAGATATCCCTCGAGTCTTCTTTGGTGAAATTGCGCGAGTCCAGAATATATTGGCGGATCATAGTGATGGCGACTCCTACTGCGACTGCTCTTGCTCGAATCACCGAACGAGCCAAGCGTTCACGCTCGGCTTGGTATCGATAAAAAGGTAGTGATTGAGGAAGCAGGACGGCCGGATTTGTTTTGGTCAACACCTACGACTTCGTGAAACCTGATAACGTCGATTACTTTCTGGTGTTTCGTTCGCAGTAGGTTGGCGATTGTCCTCTTGTAACGTTTGCTCTCGCTGTACCGCGATGCGCGCTAACGTAAATAAGATGCGAGCGGCTGCTTTTATCGATCCGAACACGGTGCCGGCAATCTTTGATTGTCCGCTTGCTCTGCGACGATAATCGACTGGCACTTCCAAAATCCGCAGACCCGCGCGCGCTGCTTTCATCTGCATCTCCAATGGCCAGCCGTAGGTCTCTTCGCGCAAGTGCAATCGCTCTAAAGCATCTCGGCGAATCGCGCGAAACGGACCCATATCTGTGGATCGGACGCCGTAAAGCGCGCGCAGAATTAGTCCGACCATATAGCCGGCAAACACTTGATGAAAATTCATGCTGCCGTGCTCGCGTCGCCCACGCGTGCGAGACGAGATCACAAAATCATGTGTTCCTTCGGTTACCGGCTGGATCAGCTTACTCATCACTTCGGGGTAATCGCTGCCGTCGCCGTCGAGGAACACGACAATCTCGCAACGTGGAGAAATTGCCTGAAGACCCGTGCGAAAGGCGCGGCCATAGCCGCGGTTGGGTTCGTGAACTACTCGCGCGCCGGCTGCGCGCGCCACTTCCGCGGTGCGGTCGGTGCTGCCATTATCGACGACGATAATTTCATCGGCGATGTTCCGCGGCACGGCGCGAATCACCTGAGCAATCGCATCCTCCTCGTTCAGCGCGGCAACGATCACCGATACAAATGTCTTCGAAGCGTCTGGATCGATTTGTTCAGTCATGTGTCTTCAGGATCCTATGCCTTCAACCGCCGACACCTTGATGCTCAATTTCGCGCGACGCTTCCAAAGTGAAAAACCGAGCAAGAGAAAGAACGGCACGAACATCGCAACTTTGATTTTGAACACCGGATCGTCTGTCCAGTACAGCCAAGTGAGATAAAGAAGAAAACTGCTTAACGTCAGGTAAATCACGGGCACGGAGGGAACAAAGCACAGAAACAGCACGAGCCAGGCGAAGTACCAGGCAAAATGCGGAGCCAACAAAACTGTGAATGTGCACGCTATGATCAGACAGTTAGTCAGGGATCGATCATAAGTGTATCTTTGTCTTGCCAGTATCCACAACGCGACGATTGCCAAAATCAAAATCGTAAACACTATGAAAGCCCCGGTGGAAACGTGAAAGCCAAGCGGCAATCGGCGAATAGCTGCGAGAATGAAGAACTGTTCGCCGCTAAACATACCTCTCTCTTGTATGTATCCCGGTAAGAAACCAATTACACCTCGTGCACCCACACCAAGGTAAGGCACGTAAGCAAGAATGATAGCCAGCGCAAAGACCAACGGCATCTTCCAATCACGCCGTTTATACAGAGCAGGAAGCAGAACGGCAGGAAACAGTTTCACAAGGGCGGCGCATGCCAAAGTCAACCCTGAAGCAGCTTCAGCCTTGCGATGGCGCGCCAAAAGAGCGAGCGCGATGAACGCGATGGCGATCGCATCAACATGTCCACTTCCGGCGAATTCCCAGACCGTCAACGGATGCCACGCATAAAACAGGATGCGGTGACGCGGCAAGCCGAACAATCCGAGCAATTGCAATACGGCCCAGATCGCGATTCCTTCAAACAGAATCACAGTGATCTTCATCCAGGTCACCGACTCACTCACGCGCGTTGTCACGAACCAAATCGCTTCGGCTACTGGCGGATATATCGTAGGCGCGTAATTGCGATTTATGCGCGGATAGATTTTGTCATCCCGCAAATGTTCCAGCGCCGGATCTGCAGGGGCGTAACGATACGGATTTACTCCAGCCGCTTGAACTCGGCCATCCCAAACATACCGATAGATATCGTCAGATAGATAAGGCGGCGCGAAGAGCAGGCTCAAACGAAACAGGACGGCAAAGACTAAGACGATCAGGAATGTCGAATGACTCGGTTGAGTTCTGATCACCAGGCAACAGGCGGCGATATACAAGACGCTGGCAATCAAGACGAGCTGCAAAAACCAAACGATGTCAGCGACGGAATGAGCTCGGAGACTCCAAAAGTAAACTGCGAATAAGGCGCAGCCCAGAACGATCAGCAGAAGATTTGATCGTTTGAGCAAATTGGTCGTGGTGTGAGTAGCTTTCGTCTCGCTTAAATCGATCATTCGGATCTATGCGAAAGCCGTCGGCCATGGTCCCGTTTCAACAAATTCCCCAGATATTTCCGAGTGAATGGCGCGGCGTATTGATGATAACCGTTTTCGCTGAAACGGTTGGAAGAAAAGAACTCCCGGCACAGACGGTCAAGCGTCACCGCGTCGTCAACGTCATACCACTTCGGCAGCATGACAAGCGGGAGAGAAATCTGTCTCGCGCGCTCGACAGTGTGCGCAAGAACCTCGGACGTGCTCCAGGCGATGCGATCGAACAAAATTTGATGTGAATTTTTCAGTCCAATCAGATAGTAACCGCCATCTTCGGCAGGGCCAAGGACTAAACGATCTCCTTCCGGTTCTAATGCTTCAATCGCTGAAAGAAGAATTGCTGGAGGAAGGGTGGGACTATCTGAATTAATCAAACAGATCGAGTCGTATCCTGCTGACAGTAAATCTGTCGTCGCATTCAGCAGTCTATCTCCGAGCGATTCGCCGCGTTGGGCCAGAAGTTGGAAACTCTTCGGCACTATGCCATCGAACGATTTTCTTGCTTCAGCCGGCGTAAAGACGATCACGCCATCCGCCGACTGGTCGCTCACATTATTTGCCGTGTCGCGCAGGAAACAGGCACTCAAAACCGATGCTTCTTCAGCGTTGAGCGGCGGCGTTAGACGCGTCTTGACGCTTCCGGCCAACGGCGCCTTTGCCATAATTCCCAACGCACAACGGTGCATTGATTTGGTTGCTGTCATGAAATTATCAGCCACTCTCATTTACAGGACTGTTACCGGCAGGCCACCGCAGAGCGCCAGGAGCAACACCGAGAGCCACCAATCCTCTAATGGACTCGGCCGACACCGTAAGCACTGATCCGTCACCCTCAGGTTGGTCCATTTGATGCTCGCTCGCTGAAGATTTGAACGTGCAGTTTAAGTCCTCGGCTATTTCTGATCAATCATTCAGTCCAAACGTCTGGTGTTGAGTCGTTGATGGACTACGCCGCTTTTAGGCTGTTCCGTCAATGATTAAAAGGTCTCTGGTACATATGCTCGAAGCACACCAGAAGCCTTCGAAGATGCAGTGAAAAGACTTCAGAGCCTGGAGGAATGCTTGGTCTTGTAGCCCGTGGCTTTCAGATATTCCTGGAAGATCACATCGGTGGGCCGCAGGATAGTTTCGTGGCCGTCATGGGCGCGCTCGCCGTTAGCGGTGATGTAGGAATACCTGCCGGTGGCCAGTGCCGCGCGGGCCGGTGCGCAGAGAGGACTCGAGCAGAACGCGTTTTCCAACACCACTCCCTCGTTGAAGAGCGAGCGAATGGTGGGTAGATTTAACTCTCTATGAATAGGTCTCGACGAGTGATAATGATCGGGACTGACCATGTCGAGCGTAATTAAGAAGATGTGAGGACGCCAGCCGACATCCCGGGCGCGGAACGGGTGCGTACCGGCCTTCTTGTTGATAAATCGGAGCGTGGGATTCTGTACCTCGGCCTCAATGCGCCGGGCAACTTCCTGCGCTACGGCGTTTCCGGCCGCGACGCCCAAAGTTAATAATCCCAAAAAATTTCGCCGCCTCATCTCCTCCCTTTCGATCCCGATTTCGGGCGACCTTCAGACGGCAAGCCCGGAATGATGCGCTCGGCATTCTCGCGATACAATTTGCGCAGCGCCGCGGGATCGCGGTGCTGCGCATGGACGACCGTGGAACCGGGGCCTCGGGTGGCACGTTCAAGGGCTCGACCAGCGCCGACTTCGCCGAGGACGTGCGCGCCGGCCTTGCCTATCTGCGAACGCGGCCCGAGATCCGGGCCGACCGCCTCGGGGTACTCGGCCACAGCGAGGGTGCTCTGATCGCGCCAATGGTGGCCGAAAAGGGAACCACGTTGCGAGCCATCGTCCTGCTCGCCGGCATCGCGCAGCCCGGGCGCGGCGCGCTCCACTTCCAGCTCAAGAACCAAATTGAGCACAACACCAAGCTCACGGCCGAAATGCGCGACTCGCAAATAGCCGAGATCCCCAAGAAGATCGACGCCATGATGGCGGCTGACCCGTGGATGAAATTCTTCCTCACTTACGATCCTGCTCCCACCATGCGCCGCGTGAAAACGCCGGTGCTGATCCTCACCGGCTCGCACGACCAGCAGGCGGTGCCCGAGCAGGTGGCACTAATGGAGACCGCGTTCAAGGAAGGCAGAAACAAGGACGTGACTGCCCGCGTGGTGCCGGACGTCAATCATCTCTTCGTGCAGGTCACCGACGGCTTCCCGGGCAACTATGCGAAGCTCCCGCCACCGGTAATGATGCGGGCGGACGTGGTGACGATGATCGGCGACTGGCTCGCGCAACGGCTTCGGTGATGGTTGGCGTGCAAGCGTTCGTCTTTTCGATTCCTTCCGTCATCTAATGGGGTTTTCAAGATTGAGTCTCTCGTGCTGAGCTATCGATGGGGACTTGTTGCAAACCATCAAACAGCGCAAATCCTCAGTAATTCGCACAAAAACGATATACGCAACGGACTAAACTCCGTTGCGTGAATTCAGACTTGATCGACGACAGCTTGTAAGTAATTGAAATGATTGGTGCCGAGGGCGGGAGTCGAACCCGCACGTCCTTTCGGACAACGGATTTTAAGTCCCGTGAAGGTGGCATCGCCTAATCTTAGGAAACGATACAAGCCAGTATTTACGCGCCTAGTAGTCGTCAAGGTATCGCTTCGGCTGGCTTAGTATCAACACGTCCCGCCACCATCTGAGCCCCATCTAGATTAGGTCCCGGATTACCTCGACTCTCAAACATGCACAGTTGGAGAAACTTTGGGCTTTGGTGAGTTCTCAGATCCGAGACTAAAGGGGCTGAATCTCAATCGCGAACTTGTCGGTGCTCGATCTCGCTTGAAATAGACTGACATGTGTATAACTCTTATCGGTTCTTACAAATTGCCTGAGTCCCTTTATCATACGCCACTCTTCCTCGTACTCCCATTCCTTACTCTTTGTAAAAAACATCTTGTGGAAAAAAGAGATCGCATCTTCATCAGTCAAATTATCAATCAGCGATACATCGATAAGCGGATCAAATTTTGGCCGTTCGGAACTGTATTTTACTCTGCGAGCGCCGCAAGCATCGTCAGGTTGTCCAGGCCGAGGAGACCGAAAGAACTCGTTAATCTCATCAAACGCCAACACTAGCCCGGAGTGGTTATTAGCGTAATGAGACCACATCAATGGATGATCTGGTTTTTCCGTTAAAGACAACACCCCTACAGCGCTGTCCATCGCGTCGGGAATTATCCCGGCGAGTTGTGGAACTACTTGTTTAATTTTCTCAGCAGTCTCGGCAAACGCCACTTCGAATAACTGTCTCAATTCGCCTGGGAATTCGTCGTTTGCCTCGGTGACAACCTTCCTGATCTCATCGAGGCTCTTATCAGTAACCCCCTGATTTTTGGCGAAATCTTCAATGATCTTAGACACGTAATCGATCAGCTGCGTATCGGATTCAGGTTTTAATGGAGCCACGACATGCTCCTCCCAATCATCATCGGTGAACAGCCGTTCAACGTGCGGACGCATATCCCACGGATCGTTCAATGCGCTTGGCTGGGAAAACCTTATTAGCCCATTCTGAAGAACATCGATGCGTTCTGCGGTCACATACTTGTATAGCGGCATAGATTCATCCTGAGGCACACAAAATTAGAAAATGGAGAGCACGGGGACCTTTCTGTTGAGTACTCGTAAATTTTTGAGCTGTCACCACACAGGTATCGGGCTCACTCGCGCTCTGAGATGCCTTTTTCAGTGAAGAACTCTTGAAAGAACTTCTCTGCAGGTTTACCTGCGTTTCTCTTCATGCTTTCGAGTCCGCGCTTGATTCCTTCGATCGCCTCCATTCTATCTTTGACCTCTAAGAGTTTGTGATAACTCTCAGCATCTTGAACGACTAGTTCAGCTTTGCCGTTCACCGTTAGAACTACTGGCTGACCCGTCTTCTTCAATTGGCGGACTACTTTCGCCGTGTCACGTTGGAATGTACTGAGACTCTGAATGTCGCGGGTAAGTTTCATTACATCTGCTCCATTGCTAAATTTGCATCGAATTGCGCAACGAGAGTGTAAGCTGCTAGACAGCAAGTCGAAACCAAAATACCTAACCCGCCAACCAGTCTGCCCATTTCAGATCGTTTAGCTGTTCTTCTGACAGTTCTCAAGGTATCCACTGGGGATAGATACCCTTAGCAATGTAGCGCTCGCTAGAACCATCGGGCTTTATCAGGTACATACCCGCTTGAGGTATGCCGAAAATCCTGCTGAAAATAATGTATTTTCCGTCTGGCGACCATGTCGCAATTCCAGTCCCACCACTAAGGTGGCGATCACTGGTACCGTCAGCATTCATGACACGTAGTTCACTGGTGCTAGGACTATTTCGCGCGAGATTAGACGCCACCAAGTATGCGATCTGCGTACCATCTGGTGACCATACCGACGCATAAACCGACTCACCAACACTGCGCGAACAGGAAGGAGCGGTATTCGATTCAAGATCCATTATGCAAAGCCCCCCTGTTCCGTACGCTAAGAGCTTACTATTCGGTGACCAGGATACCCCACCATATCCTCTAGGAGAGACAAGTCGATAACGAACGCTATCAGATTTCAGATCCTTGATAATTAGACCATCAGTTTTTATCGCTATCTGATTTTGGTCTGGAGATAGAACAGCGTCTTCGACCACGTCGCCCTTCTCTGTTAACGTCGTTAGCCCAGTGCCATCGGGCAGTATTGAGTAAAGAGTTCTGCCACCGAAGTATCTCTCCGTTACAACTAAAATTCTTCCATCGGGAAGCCAACCGACCAAGCGATCAACACTATCTATAGACAAGCCTTCTCCATCAATTCCATCTGGCTTGCCGCTTACAATCGGTAGTTTCTTCTGACCGGTTCCGTCGGAATTCACAACGAACAAATTGGATCCAAACTCATCCTGTAACACATACGCGAGCCGCCGATCGTCAGGCGACCAGCATATGGCACCAACCATGGAACTGAGCTTTGCAACATGGCGTGTGTGTGTAAGTCGCCGAAGGTTACTGCCGTCGACCTGCATTACATAAAGTTCGGCAGAATCACTGTCTCGATTGGACCGAAAGGCGATCTGCTTACGATCATGAGACCATACAGGCGCGTCTTCAAACACGGTTCTCATAGAAACAAAACCGTGCTCCTTGATCGTTTGTTGGACTTGTGCTGGAGACTTTGGATTTGTCGCCTGACATCGGAGTGGGCATTTGATAGCACTTTCTGACGGAAGTTGCTTGAATTGTCTTAGTAATGTCACGCCAGTGAAGCCAGTGTTTTCAAGCGCGTAGATGTATTCCCGCCCATTTTCATCACTTTCATACACTAACTTCATTTGGGGATCTGCCCCAGGCAATTTCCACGCAGTCTTCTGCGGAGCGAACTGCGGCATGTCCCATTTACCTGGCTCTCGTCCTTTATTGTTCTTCTGCAGCATCAGGTTTGAGAACGTTTGATGAAAAAGGGATTCAAGATACTCATCTGTGTATTCTTTGGTCCCGCTGTTAACAATATAGATTGAATCTTCCGACTGAGATGCATCGGCGGCGACGCCATAAAGTGTCAAAGAATCCAGAAGGTAAATGGCTTTGATATTTTGTCGTAGGGCCAAAATAGGGTATTTGCTCATCGCCACATCAAGGATGTAGATGGACCTCTTCAACTCTTTTTTGGACAAACCCCTAGCGTGGGCTTCAATCGGATGGGAAAGCCACTGCTCAGGAAATATGTTTTCATCAGTAACCGATACGATGTGAATGTGAGTTCTGGTATCAATTGTTTTGCTGCGGATTTTGATCGGAGGGCCGGCGTGCATGAGCTTGCCATCGATGGAATAGGCTGGCGAATCTCCGATAGAGCTACCCGTAAAAGTCCTCACAGGGTTTCGGTTGACCTGATCTTTGTCTAGC
>JBKOZZ010000142.1:0-14540 GCA_046726155.1 Acidobacteriota bacterium | reverse complement strand
AATCACTGCTGCCTCGATTCGAGGAAACAGAACATGACGTCGTCCGAAGAACGCGACCTTCGCGTAATGCAACTTTACGAACAACTGCTCGAAATCGAGCAGCGATTGATTCCGACGGGATTACATGTCTTTGGACGCCCTTCGCAAGCCGGTGAACGCGCCGACGTTTTGAAGATGATTGCCTCTTTTGCCCGACCGGAAGCCGGCACTCCCGCTTTACCGGAACTGGTCGCTGAAGGCTTAGGCCTCGGTTGGGACCAAAAGCACGGGGTGTTGCCTTATCTCAGCGAAGTTGAGACAAGTGAGCGCGATCGGATTGACGCGCTTGTTTCCGAGGCAATCAAACGATTTGACCTAAGCGGTGTTGATGCTGCTGTCTCAGCGCTCGAGCAAGACGCTAACGTCCTCCGCGAACAGTCGCGACCGGTATTCGCGCTGCTGGAAACAATCTCCAGAAAACTCGAAACAAACGACGAGATGGGTGCGCTGATGCGCGCGCTTCGTGGCGAATACATCGAGCCCGGGCCCGGCGCTGACATCGTTCAGAATCCTGCGATCCTGCCAACCGGGCGAAACACGCATGCTATTAATCCTTATGCGGTTCCATCAGCAGTTGCCTGCGCCCGGGCCGAAGGTGTGACGCAGAAACTGTTGGAGAGGTTCCAGGCCGAGCATGGTCGTTATCCGCGTTCAATGGCGCTCGTCTTGTGGGGCCTGGACAACATAAAGACCCAGGGCGAAGGCGTGGCGCAGGCCTTGTGGCTCCTCGGGGTTCGTCCCGTATCCGACGCGCTGAATCGTATTACCAACGTGGAGCCAATTCCACTCCACCAGCTCGGCCGTCCGCGTATCGATGTGGTTATGACCGTCTCGGGAATCTTTCGCGATCTATTTAGTCCAACTGTTCAATTGTTGGACAAAGCGGTTCGTGTCGTGGCGAATCTGGACGAACCTGGTGATCTTAATTACGTTCGCCGCCATGTTATGGAACAAGTCACTGCTGAAAACTGTGGCGCGGACGAGGCGATGACTCGCGTTTTTTCCAACGCGCCCGGCAATTACGGCACCAACGTCAATTTCATGGTGATGGATTCGCAGTGGGAGCGTGAAGATACCCTTGGGGATCTTTTCGTAATCAGGAAGTGCTTTGCGTATGGCCGAGATTCTAACGGACGAACGATTGAGGGCGTTGAGGCTCGCACGGCGATGGATCGCGCGCTGGCACGCGTGGAAGCTACTTACCAGAACATCGATACGTTTGAGATTGGCATTACCGACGTCGATCACTATTTCGAATACCTTGGGGGAATCTCAAGGGCGGTTGAAAATCGCGCGCGCCGTCGTCCGGCGATCTACCTCTCAGACACACTATCCAAAGAACCGAAAATACGATCCCTGGCAGAGACTGTGCGGCTGGAAACTCGCGCCAAGACGCTCAACCCGAAATGGTATGAAGGAATGTTGAAGCACGGCTTCCGCGGGGTAGCTGAAATAGAAGGTCACGTCTCAAACACTTTCGGTTGGAGTGCGACGGCGGATGCGGTCGATGACTGGGTCTACACGGAGCTGGCGAAGACATTCGTTCTTGACGATGCGATGCTGGAGCGTCTGCGACATCTGAATCCTCATTCGGTCCATGCGTTAGTGGCCAGGTTGCTGGAAGCGCAAGGTCGTGGCTACTGGGATGCGCAGCCGGAAGTTCTTGATCAACTGCGGGAGATCATTAGTGCGCTCGAGGATCAATTGGAGGGCGTGGCATGAACGTTACGGTGCTTTACGTCGGATCCAGCCTGCTTGCGCCGCTAGTGAACGCCGAGCGAGAGCTTAATCGTGAATACAAGCTGGATTTGCGCTTAGCAGCTTACAACTTCGGCTCGCCGTTTAGCGATAGCGAGTGGCAGGCAGTCGATAACGATCTCAGCAAAGCCGACGTAGTCTTCGTTATTCACGTTATAGATGGCGAAAACGCCGCGCGTCTGATTCCGGCACTTGAGAATTATAAAGAACGCCACGCGGCGGTGATCGTCATCAACTGCATGCCTGACCTGATGCGGCGAACCCGCATGGGACGATTGGATGTCTCACGGCTCGCAGGAGCCGGAAAACTGGAGAACGAGGAAAAGGGCGAGGGGGAAAAAGACAGCCAGAAACCCACAAATAGTCTTGGACTGCTTACGGCGGCAGGCTCGTGGGTTGGGCGGCAAGTTAGGCGAAGCAAAGCACAGGGCGCACACAAACACGGGCACAGTCAGTATTTGAAATGGATTGACAAGCTTCCGGGCATTCTCAGATTTGTGCCAGCGACCGGCGGGCTGCGCGACGCAAAAAACTATCTCAACATCTTCTGCTACTTCCTGCAACCAACCCCGGCGAACATTCGCTCCATGATTCTTTACGCGTTAAAAGAATATCTGCCTGACCCACGGCTGAAAAAGGCGCGGATCAAAGTGCCGCTGCCGGAGCATCTGCCGTCTGTGGCTATCTACCATCCGGACGCCCCCAAATTGTTTAAGACGTTTGCTGATTATCAAAAGTGGTACACGGCCAATAATCGAAGGTCGAACGGTCAACGTCAAAAGACCACCGTCAACAGCCCAGCGTCTGAAGGCTTGCTTCTCGATCCGAAATCGACTGTCGGTCTACTGCTGATGCGGCCGCAGGTGGTCAGTAGAACCACCAGGCACTACGACGCACTTATCCGCGCTATTGAAGCGGAAGGGTTGAGTGTTATTCCTGCACTTTCGACTCTGATGGACAACCGCGAAGCGTGCGAAAAATTCTTCGTTGATCCCGATCAGTCCAACGTCCAGCGTCCGACGTCCAACAGCAAGACCAAAGACCAAAGACCTCAGACTAAAACAACTGACAACGGACAACAGACAAATGACCGTTCTCGCGTCAGTCAAATAGTCTCATTGACCGGCTTCAGTTTTGTTGGCGGGCCGGCGATGAATGACAGCGAAGCCGCGGCTGAGTTTCTGCAACAGTTGAATCGGCCCTACCGCTCAGCAGTCAGTCTCGACACGCAAACCATCGACGCCTGGCGTGATTCACAGACGGGACTCAACCCGGTGCAAGCTGGCATGCAGATCGCGATTCCCGAAATCGACGGTGCAACGGAACCCTTTATCTATGGCGGCATACCGGCAAGCGGAGTCGAGCCGGTAGCACTGGCGGATCGCTGCGCCAGATTTGCGCGCCGGTTGAAGCGTTGGAATCGCTTGCGTACGGCGCCGCGCAGCGAACTAAAGCTTGCGCTAGTGGTTTTTTGTTTTCCGCCTAACAAGGGAAACATCGGCACGGCGGCTGACCTTGATGTGTTTCCGAGTATCTGGGACACGCTCTCTAAACTTAGAACCGAGGGCTACAAGATCGAGCTCCCCGCGTCTGTGGACCAGCTTAGAGAAGCGCTGATCGGCGGCAACATCGAAAGCTTTGCGGCTAACGCCAACGTCGCGTATCGGATGAGTGTCGACGAATATCGTCGTCTTTGCCCCCACGTCGATGAAGTTGAGAATGAGTGGGGGAGTGCGCCAGGGCGCGTCAATTCCTTCGGACAGGATCTATTGGTTCAGGGCCTCCAGCTTGGCAATGTTTTCGTCGGCGTGCAACCGACGTTTGGCTACGAAGGTGATCCAATGAGATTGATGATGGCGCGAAGCGGCGCGCCGCATCACGGCTTCATGGCTTTCTACACTTATCTCTCGAGGGTCCTGAACGTCGACGCTGTGGTTCACGTGGGCACACATGGCTCGCTGGAGTTTATGCCAGGCAAACAGGTTGGCCTTTCCGGTGCGTGCTGGCCCGACAGACTAATAGGTGAGTTGCCCAACATCTACATCTACAGCGTGAACAATCCATCGGAGGGTTCGATTGCCAAGCGCCGTTCTTATGCCGAATTGATTTCCTATCTCACGCCGCCTGTTGAGAACGCCGGACTCTATCGGGAACTTGCCACACTCAAAGACCTGGTGATGTCGTATCGCCAATCGACCAACGAGCCCGAGCGCAAGCGATTGTTTGAGTCCATTGAAGAGTATTCCTGGCAGCTGAACTTAAATGCAACGGCGGGGGTAAACCACCCTCCCCGATCCCGAGCTAACTTGAGTTGATTTTTGATCTTGACGGAAGGGCTTTCAGGGCCGGGCTACGCAAAGAAATTAGAGAGTCTCTAGGTGGGGAAGGTGGGCTTGCCCCCGCTTCCGCTTACCAGTCTCTCTCGAAAGGCCGCAGAAGTTAACTTGTGCCGGAATGCTTCTACACCGTTTATTGTAACGACGGGGATATCGTAACGATAGCGTCGTAGCAAACCCGGATCGCTTTCAATGTTAATCTCTTCGAGCGTATATTCCTCCGGGCAGCGAGCTGCTTCGATAGCTTGCTTAGCTTCATCGCATAGATGACAACCTGGTCGGCTGTATATGACGACGTGAGCTTTTGGTGAAGGAGCGTTCATCTCGGTTCAGTGAATTTCGAGCATGCAGTTTGTAATAGCGTACTAAAATATTAGAACACAGGCTCGAGGTTGAACTAACCAAACCCCAAGTAGCTGGATAAAACGGGAGGACAAAGATGCCAGAACAGGACCTGGATACCAAGGCCGCAGTAGCATTGTTGAATGAGATTCTGGAAACCGAACTTGCGGGTGTCGTCCGGTACACCCATTATGCGTTGATGGTGTTTGGCCACAGCCGCATTCCCATTGTGAGCTGGCTTCGCAGCGAAGCTACCACCTGTCTCGACCACGCTAATGCTGCCGGGGAACTGGTGACACACTTCGGCGAACATCCGTCGTTGAAGATTGGCTCGCTGCTGGAAACACACAAGCATGGCATCAACGACATCCTGATTGAATCGCTTGAAGCGGAGAAGAACGGTCTGGAACTTTACAAGAGATTACTTGATTTGGTTAGGGATCGTTCGATTCTGCTTGAAGAGTTCGCTCGCAAGATGATCGCCGAGGAAGAAACTCACCTGGGCGAAGTGAACAAAATGTTACGCAGGCCCGGCGAGATAACACAGTTTCCCGCGGACTGACCACCATGAAACTTCTTTCCAATTTTGAAAGAAGCCACGAAAAGCTTGCGCCCTTCTCAGTGTTTGCCCAGAGACTTGCTGTAGCAGTGGGCGTAGCTTGTTGCGTTGTTGCAGTTGTTTTATTCATCGGCGTGTTGGGATATCATTGGCTTGGCGGTCTCGATTGGTTAGATTCCTTACTCGAAGCCTCAATGATTCTTGGCGGCATGGGTCCCGTTAGTCCTATCAAAAGTGATGCGGCTAAGCTCTTCGCCTCCGGCTACGCACTTTTTAGCGGCCTGGTATTCATAGGGATCATGGGTATCGTCCTCACACCCGTCGTCCATCGAATCCTGCATAAGTTTCATGTGGAATAAGCCCGCCTGCGGTGTAAGATGAAACCACGTCGATCGTTCAACGTCGACGCCTCCCGCTCAGAAAGTCGCTGCGAACAAGATGGCCTCACGCAAGCGGCATTAGCTTGTTAGCGAAAGTCATAGTCTCGTCGGGAGTGCGAACAACAATGAGTGATCGAAGAACCAAACAAAGATTAAGTGTTAGCCTGAACGCAATGTGGGACAGCTCAAAGGAGGCCCACAGTGCGCGAATCACAAATCTGTCTGAAGGCGGTTGTTTCCTGGATTCTGTTGGCGAAGTCAGACGCGGAGAGATTGTGGGTTTCCGTGTGCTGCTGCCTGATGAGGATTGGCTCTACCTGGAAGGTGAAGTCAGGCACCACAGCGCCGAGGGCTTTGGCGTTCAGTTTATAGAGTTGAACGAAGAGCAGACCGAAAAGCTTCAGCGGTTATTGCGCATCGCACAGGAAGGAGGACCCGATGCGGAGCCCATGTCTGTTGACCTGGTTGAAGAGTAGAACTGCGACCTTTGTTGCGAAGTTTTGAAAGCGAGGCAATTGAATAAACTACTTTTAGAGAACTCTTCGCGTTATTGTCTTTCACCATTCCCCAGCACATAAAGCCTTCGACAAACTGGATGCGAGAGATTGCGCCAGCGTGAGAGCGGGCGCTCAGTGACGATTTCAAAACCTGCCGCGTTGAACAGCCTGCGCCATTCTGCCTCGCTACGAAAAGTGCACGGGCCTGTACGTCTGCGCCACTTCAAATTATGGGTCCAGCAGACCAGGCGGTCCCACCAGGCGTACGGAATGTCTTCATAAACTATAGCCGTACCGTTCTGGCTTAAGACACGCCGCAACTCATTCATAACTAAGCCAAGGTCCTGTGCATGATGCAGGACATAGCAGAGCAGGGCAGCGTCTACTGACCCATCCGCGACCGGAAAATGTTTGCCGTCGAATTGTCGATAATCAATCCCCGCTTCCGTGGTGGCATCGAGATCGATACCGAGGATGTTGGCTCTGCGCGTTGCGGCGAGGTGCTGTGCGATGAAGCCGTTACCACAGCCAACGTCCAGGACGCGCGAATTGACCGCGATCAGCGGCGCGATTTCGAGCGCCATATCGTAAGCTCGGCCCACCCTGCGTCGCCGCTGCTTGCGACGCCAGCGGCGCCGAATACCGTTTGCTAACGCCTGAGGACTTCGCTCAGGCGCAGCAGCGAATGTTTTCTCCCGTGGAGCAGCGGAGTCACCTACATAAGCAATTGCGCGTTGTGAGATTGATACAGAAGGTTGAGACATGCTCGGGTAATGGCAATCTCAGTGCCGAATCAATAAGTCAGGATTTGCGAAGCAAACCGACTTCACTGCATCTTTATGGCGCGAGATTTTGGCGACGACTGTCTGCAATAGACGACAGGGCGAAACTTCGAGCAAAAGCCAAACTGAATCAACATCACCCTCTATCGTCGAACTCCTTCAGCTTGATGTCCGATAAGCTTTAGCTTGTCGCTGAGTCTCGACAAACTAAAGTTCATCGGACATAGGGCGGTTCAGCTTGAAAGGGCCGTGGGGTATACTCTCCCGCCAGTCAATAAGCTCTTCAAATACCAAAGGAAGTCTTCTTCGAACCGGGCGCAATTCGGAGTCGACACAATCCTGACGACCGAAAGCGAGAGTGACATGTCCAGTTTAACTTCGACGAAAAACCTCGGAGCCTTGTTTGTAGCGCTCGCAGTATTCGCAACAGCCTCTATTTGACCCCACGTGGTGAACAAGCAATGTGGAAACAACTACTGGCAGTGGCAACTATTTGCTGAAGGCCTCACCGCCAAGAAAATTCTCGCGCAGGTAGGAAACAGTATCGTGAAGCGTTTCACCCGGGTCGCGTGGCCGGAAGCCGAGTTCGCGAGATGCTTTAGCGCAGTTGAGATACCAGAAATACTGCGCCATCTCGATCGCTCCCGGCTCAACGGGAGAAGCGAAGTGCCACTGCCTGAAAAGAGAGTCAACAATCTGCGACCCGGCCACTATGAGCTTTGAAGGCAAAGCAAACTTCGGTGCTGAGATTTTCGTCAGCCGTTCCAGACGCCCAAAGAACCTCTCGAACCTCCAGTTAGCGACGCCCAGCAGATAACGTTCGCCGTGGCGTCCTTTCTTCATTGCCACACGAAAAGCCCCGGCAGCGTCTCGCGCGTCAACAAAACTTAACCCGCCCAATGGGACTGCACTGATTTTTCGCGCCATAAAATCCAGCACAAGTTTTGTCGAACTCAAACGCTCATCGCCAGGTCCAAGTAACAGGCTGGGGTTCATAATTACCATTCGCCGACCCTTGCCGTTGAAGCGTTCGAGCGCCGCCATTTCCTGATAAAGCTTGCTGGCGTAATAAGGCCAGCGGGAAATAATTTCCAGCGGTGGCGGATAGGACTCATCCGGGATCGTTTCGCCGTCTTCGGTAACCGCAATGGTGCCACTGGTGGATGCCAGCACGATCGTCTTGACGTCCACCGCCCTGGCTGCATCGCACAACAAGCGCGTGCCTTCTACGTGCACCTTGTACATTTCCCGCGCATCTTCTCGTTCGCGCGAAACTTTGCCTGCCAGGTGGTAGATCTCACCGATTCCTTCGACGGCGCGTTTTACATCGCTCTCTTTGGTAATGGAGCCCTCGAAAGTCTCCACTCCGATAGCAACCAGCCAGTCGGGAATGGAAGTCGCCATAACACGAATGTCTTTGGCGCCGTCGGCAACCAGTTGTCGAACAAGATGCGAACCAAGAAAGCCCGTGCCCCCGGTAATGAGCGTCGCGGCGCGCGGACGTTTCTCAATAGCCGCGCGTCGCTTCGTTTCGACCTTATGCGGCGTCATGCGCGCGGTTCGTTTTTGCGGTGTCTTGGAAGGCATAAAACGTTAGACGGAAGACCGACGACCGGAGACCGTTGTCCTTAGTCGTTTTTATTCATCCCTCATAAATCATTTCGTCGGCGGTCGCCCGTCCTCGGTCTGCGTCGTTTTTACTCATCACTCATAAATCATTTCGTCCGCGGTCGCCCGTCCTCGGTCTTCGGTCGTTCTGCGTCGTTCGGCCTTCCATTGTTTGCGCAATTGTTTCGCATCAAAGGGACGCCGCGCGCGATCGCGCAAGTTTTCCACCTCATGCTTCACAAGCGCAGCTATCAGGCGATACGCTTCAGCACGCGGCAGCCCTTTAGTCACCTCCTCGAGGTCTGCAATTTCAAGATACCGGCCGATGCGGGCGCCCACTTTGCGGTTCTTGATGACGTTTGAGCCTTTCGGCATCGCGTCGTACGTGCCGTGGAGGTAGACGGGAAGAATGCCCACGCGAGCGTGTAACGCGAGATACCCGACCACCGGTTTGAAATCGGCCATGTGCCCCGTAATTGACCGAGTGCCTTCCGGAAAGATAAGCGCGTTATAGCCGCGATCTAAAAATGAACTGGCATGACGCAGTGACTGCCGCAGTGAGCCCGTACGCTCCATCGGCACGAGGTTGGTGAAGTTTTCCATCACCGCGCGCTTGTACTTTGTGTCGAAGAAATAATCGGCGGCGGCAAGCACGACCATGTCTTTTCCGGCTTCGGCGAGCGCCATCTTTGTCAGGCCCATGTCCAGGTGAGAAGAGTGATTGGCTGCAACAATAAAGTTGGTGTGCGCGGGAATGTTGGAGCGGCCCTCATAATGTGTCTCCAGGAATCTATCGTAGAAGAGGCGCTGCAAAACATCTCCCGCCTTGTTGCCCGCACGGCTGACAAACGAGGGAACATAAATTTCTTTTTCTTCAAGGCTACTCGATTCAGAGCGCGCCCTCGTACCATCACGTCCAACGGATGCACCCGGACGGTGACTAACAACGCCAGCAAGTTCCCTTAAGTCCTGTGCTTCATTCAGACGTTCTGGAGCGGAAATTGAACCTCCGGCATTCTCGATTGCCGTGGCAAGTTCAACAAACATCAGGCTGTCAAACCCCAGATCGGCAAGGCGTGAATTGAGCGAGATCTCGCTCTGCGGCCGGTTGCTGACATTGGCAACGATGGCGATTAGCCAACGGCCCTCCGCATCGGTTGACTTTTCGGCAGGGCTAACGGAATCTGATTTATTGTTGGCTTCCAGGGCTTGCAGGATCGTTACAACTTCACCGCGCTTAACTTTCCGGGTGGCAGTTCTTGGCAATTCGATATCAGTGAAATGCAAGACTTTCACGCGCTTGTAGTAGGGCAGCGAAGCCGAAACCTCGCGAAAATGTTCTTCTACGCGGCGTCGCAGCTCCGCGCGCGATAGCGCAATGTCATACTCGTCATCGGCTACCACCAAACAAGCCACCTTCTCACCGGCTCCATCAGGCAAACCGACGATGCTCAGCTCTTTCACGTGAGGTGAGTTCAGGTAAATTTCTTCGAGCTCGTCCGGATAAACATTCTTGCCGTTTGTGTCGACAATGATTTCTTTGGAGCGGCCGACGAGAAACAGATTGCCGTCGTCATCAAGTTTTCCCAGGTCGCCAGTGTAGAGCCAGCGCTCCACGAGCGCATCGCGCGTTGCATTTTCATCCGCGTAGTACCCGAGCATTACATTGGGACCGCGTGCGATCACTTCGCCGACCCCGCTGGAATCAGGCTCCGCAATCTTCACTTCCACACCGGGTAGAGGCCGGCCCACACTGCCAGTTAGCATGCGATTCTCCGGCCGTGTAACGGTAAGCACGGGCGAGGCCTCCGTCAGCCCATAACCCTCCAGAATGGTGAACCCCAGCCCCTGGAAATCTTTCTGAATTGCTTCACTGAGGGCTGAGCCGCCGCTAATGAAGTAGCGAATACGGCCTCCCAGTCCTTCATGAATCGGATAGAAAGCGATTGGCCCGAGATTGAGCGGCGTATTGTCTCTCAACCAGGTGTTAGCTTTGATCATCGCGTCAGCAGTTTTACCAATCCAATCGCTGCGTTCGTAAAGTTTGTTCTTGATGCGACGATGGAGTAGTTCCCACAAGGCGGGTACGCCGACCATTCCCGTTACGTGACCGTTCTTAATCGCACGCGCCAGCGCATCGCCGGTCAGCTCCGGTAAATAGGTAATCTGCGCCCCACGGCTGAGCGGCGTCAGAAAACCGGTGGAGAACTCGAAAGTGTGGTGCAGTGGCAACACAGAAAGTACGCCGTCTTTGGTGGTCATATCGAAAACGGAAGACAGCATTGAAACCATGCTGGTGAGATTGCGATGCGAAAGCATTACCCCCTTCGGACGACCAGTAGTGCCGGAGGTAAAAATCAAGGAGGCCAGCGATTGCGCAGTGACGCGCGCGGGAAGCAGGGCAATACGTTCGTCTTCGGTCTGCTCGTCCGGAAGAGCGTACACCTGGGCAAACGTCCAGATTTTCGGCGACAATCCTTCTTCAACCAGCCGTTGCCGCAGTGCCGAGTGCTCTTGGTCAAGTTTTTCGCTTATCACGATGCCGGAAGCCTCGCCGGCCCGCGCAAAGTTTATGATCTCCTCGAGCGAACTTTCCGGATCGACCGGAATGCAGCTGGCGCCTGTCTTGAGCACGCCGAAATAGGTCATGCCCCATTCCGGAGCGTTGTGGCTGACGAGCATCACACGGTCGCCGGGTTTAATGCCTTCGCTGGCCAGAAACCCGGCAGCGCGTGTGGCCAGCTCGCGCATGTCAGCATAAGTATATTGTTCGTTTCGACCATCGCGCTCGATGCGCATGGCCACGCGTGTAGCATGGCGTCTGGTAGAAGTCTCGAAAAGCTCCAGCAGATCGCGGTAGGTGTAGATGCGCTTGGGCTGCGCGCGCATGTCTTCTTCGAGTGTGGGAAAAACCCACTTCTTCAAGCCAGGCAAATGTTTGTTCAGCCAGTAGTCGTACCAGTCCAATTTCTCCGGATACCAGCTCAATAACCCCTGTTCTTCTTTTCTGATTCGCGCAAACAACGAACGCACATTGTCTGAGCGAAAGATGTAGGCATTATCGATAGTGAAGGGCCGAAACATCTCAAACGCTTCGGTCGTTTCATGTGTGATTTCATCTACGCGATCGACGGTAGTCTTCATGCGGTCGATTACTTCGACCACGCGGCCCCCACCCCAGCGCGGTCGCGCTCGGTCAAGCAGTGATGAAGCCTTCTTTGCGGCGGAGTTGAACATGGGAACGGAAAACTTTTCGAAACCTGATGTCGAAACAGCTCGAGGTGCCATCCGCGCTACAACTTCATTGATGAGCCTGAAGCCCGAATCTTTTTCCTTAAAATGTTTTAGTTTGTAGAGACCAACCAGGCCGATAATCCTGTCCATGTTGTTGGGATTTGAATCGCCGGTGGCGGCCTGATGAACAAGCTTGGGTCCCTCGACACAAGCCTGCGCTGTGACCGCAAGCATTACTGAAGCAACCTGATCAACCGGCGTGATATCGAGAACCAACTTCTCATTCGCCGGTATCTGCGTCTGACCTTTCAAGACGAGGAAAATTATCGGAGCGGTGGTCGTAAAACCCTCATTCCATCCGGGAAACGGATAGGCCAGCGCCGACTCGACGATACTCGGACGCACGATACTGCGGACTATGCCCGTCTCGGCGGCTACGAGCTGCTCGCCCAGCGCTTTCGTGTAAGTGTAAATATTGGGCCAGCCCCACCATGCCGAACGCTCGACACCAAGGTCGGTGAGGCGCGTGCGAGTCCAAACTTTCCGTTCTCGCGCTACAGCAAGGCCCAGGGCATCCGGATCATTAGCGTCACGGTTTTCTTCGTTTAGCCGTTTCCGCGCCAGCTCGCGAAAACGCGCCACCATCATCGCATCCCGCGCTTCCTCCCTGACGCGTTCGGCGAGTTTGGCGCAGTCTTTGATTTCCTGCTGGACGTCGAATTCAACGCCCGGCAGCTCGCCCTTGCGAGGAAAATAACCAATGACCGGATCGTTTTCCCACACCGGGCCCGAACGATTGCCGGCGACGAAGCAAGTCGACACATGAATCAGCGCGGGACGCTTCATCCGCTTTGCAAACGTAATGACATTCTGCGTGCCGACCACGTTTGTTCGCAGCGCACTTTCGAGCGTGGGGTTGAAAGTAACGTTACCAGCGCTGTTGAGAACGACATCGATCTCGTCGGCAATAGCCTGGGCCTGTTCCTCGCTGTAACCAAGATTTGTTTCGGCGATATCGCCGCCAAGCACGGCCACTTTGTCACGAATGAATCCATCCAACGCGCTTCCGTAGCGCTCCCGCAGAGGATCGAAAGGCGGCGCCGTTATGACGCTATTCCAGAAACGCGCCTCAGATTCTTCCTGCGAGCGCGCTCGTACCGTGACGTAGACACGCCCGATATTGGGAAAGCCATGCAGCAACATGCTGAGCGTCACTTTCCCCAAGAAGCCGGTGCTTCCGATGAGAAAGATCCTGCGATCGTTAAAAATCTCGGTCGGTGATAAGTTCATAAGTTTCAGATGTCCGATAAGCTTTAGCTTGTCGATGACTTACTAAAGAGGCTTCGTTTAAGAGCAGCGACAAGCTGAAGCTTATCGGACACTCATTCCATATCTGCGATACCTATCATCGGCTGATGCAACATCGTGATCTCCGCGGAGCTGCCCATGTAGCTGCGCGCCATCGCGATTGCTTCAGTCAAGTTGTCCGCGCGATCCCAGCCCAGCATCGCCGGCACGTGAGCATTTTCGGCTCCCGCCGCAATTACTTTGCCGACATGCTGGCGGCCGTTTTCGCCCCAGTACCACATAAAGAATGGGTGCGCGCCATGGTAGGCGTTGCCGCGCCGGTACATCTCGACGTAGCTCGGGTTGTTGGCAAACTCTCGCTCATACTTGTCGCGTAGTACGAACGCATCCCGCGTCTCGGGCAAAAGGCGATTGAAAAACTCGATGTAGCTGGGATGGAATTTGTGATCAAACTCGTCGTAACAAGGGTGATGAATGATCAGCACGCCACCCTTCTTGAGGAGCGGCTTGTTGCGATAGAAATTGAAGTGATAACCAAGACCCATCACCTGCACGAGCAAGGGATTCAAAATTGAATAGACGTTGTAAGGCGAAATATCGGGAATGCCGGTAATCAGAATGTCACACTGACCGCGGATAGGGATCGCATACTGGTCAAACGCTTTCTCAATAATCTTTGCATGCACCGGTTCTGTCTTGCCCGCATGACAGGCAATCATCTCGTACTGTGCCGGCCGTGAATGAAGCAACTTGCGCCGCGCCGGTCGCGGTAGCTTGTTCATCGTGTAGCGCATGGCCTCAAACTTCATACGATCAAAAGCAGTGAAGTCGTCTTCATTCCGGAGCAGGAAGTCCATGTCGCCTTTGTACATGCGATTGTTGATGGCAGTCTCGATATGAAAGACGTTTAGTTGTTCATCAACAATTTTGCCAAGGCGGTTACACTTACGCGCCAGCTCTGATCGCGCTGGATCCATGTAGCTGTCCGAGTCGCGGATCGTTTGCGGCTCATGATGCGCGCGTAATGATTCGTAGTCGCACAGGCCCACGGCTACAGACTTGTGGCCGCCATCCATAGGAACCAAATTGATGTTGACGTAAATCAGTAGATCACTTTCCGCGGCGCGACGGTTCAAAGTCAGCGGTTCCTTGTGTTTGGTCTCGCCGAGATTTATCAATCCGTCCATCCATTCCGCGTCGTGGTTGTAGTAGCGCTCGGGATAGTATTCGTCAAAAATCTTGCTGCCCACCATCCGTTTCATTTCCCATTCGGTCATCTTGCGGTGAAGGGAATTGGCAATAATGATATGAACATCATCAACACCGTGCCCGGCGAGCATATCCAAAACGACTTCGAGGACCGTTTGACGAATGTCGGGAGTGGCCATCGGCGGCAGTGGCAGACTGATATCGTCGACTGCAACGGTGACGCGCATGCCGGGTTCAAGCTGTGCGAACAATGGATCACAACCGTGCGGATGATTCAACGCGTAACGTATCGCCGCCTCACGATTGGGCAGTCCCTTGATGGAGGGATTGGGATAAAGCACGCGGGTTCCGATGGGAAGATCTTCAAGGATGAAATCTTCGCCCGATGGCATTATTCGAGGTGCGCTATCGCGGTCGATATAGATGACTGATTCGTGCGTCTTTCTTCTTAGTTGTAGTGCCATAATTCGAGCCGGTAAATGGTAAAT
>JBKOZZ010000141.1:0-17787 GCA_046726155.1 Acidobacteriota bacterium | reverse complement strand
CTCTGACGTTAGCGCACCTCATTCAGTCACCTTAATTTGAGGTCTGTCGTATATGTCAAGTCCATGCACCCTGACAATCGCGCTCGTCCTGCTAACCTCCGGCCAGGCCCTCGCGCAACTCAGGCTGAACGACTGTCGTGTATCGGGTGAGCCAATTCGATGCGGCACGCTGCGCGTGCCTGAGAACCGCGCGCGATCTGATGGGCGGCAACTGGTCCTCTCGATCGTGCTGGCTCCTCACTCTGGGAGTGCGGAATCAAAGGAGCCATTGTTCGTCCTCAAGGGAGGACCCGGCGAACGTGCGACAGCCGACGTCGAACACACATTGGGCATATTTCGTCGCCTTCGGAGCGATCACGATCTCGTGCTATTGGATCAGCGAGGAAGCGGCGGCGAATATCGGTTACAGTGCGACGTCGCAGATCACACCTTTCTGGTGCCGCGCGATCCTGAGCGATGCCTGCGCGAGCTGAGCGCAAAAGCAGACCTACGTCAATACACAACAGAGCACTTCGTCCAAGATCTCGAAGCCGCCCGTGAGGCCTTGGGATACGAGCAGATCAGCCTCTGGGCCGCCTCATATGGAACGCGCGCGGCGTACGTATATGCGAAGCGATACCCGCAACGTGTCCGGTCGCTCGTTCTCATCGCGGCAGCGCCGATGTCGATGCCGGTTCTGGATACATTTGACGAAGATGGCCGCATCGCTCTTTACTCCCTGATTGCGGACTGCATGGCGGACCGTGCGTGCGCGGGGGCGTTTCCGAACATTCGAATGGACATGCAGAGAGTTCGCGGTGGTGCGCTCGACCCCTTCGAACAGCTCGGGCTACAACTGCTACAGTATTCTGCGGAAACATCCAGATTGATCCCGTTGCTCGTGACGAGGGCGGCCGCGGGTAACCATGAGCCGCTCCAATCCGCCATCAACCAAGTACGGCAAGAATTGATCCCTCGGCTGACTTTGGGACTGAACCTCGCGGTCTTCTGTAGCGAGGACGTGCCATTTGTCTCATCTCAAAGAGTGGACCCTCACTCGGTTCTAAGGCTGGAATACCGACGCGCGTGCCGCGGATGGCCACGCGCGGAACTGCCCCACGATTTTCGCGCCTCGGTGCGTCTCGACAGGCCGGCACTCCTCATATCAGGGGAGTGGGATCCCGTGACATCTCCGCGCTGGACTCGCGTGGCCGCTGACCAATTCTCTCGAAGTCAAGTCGTTGTCGTAGCGAAGGAAGGACACATCCTCGATCGACTTGATGCCTGTATTGGAGCCATGACACGTGAGTTTCTCGATACCGGACATGCGGATTCATCCTGTGCTATGCCATCGGCGCGGCCACCTTACGCTGTTCGACCGTGAGCGCCGCGTGATTGGGTGGTATGTCGCTGGTTAATAAGCTGACGCAGTCGCATCCTCTTCTGTACTCAGTCGCATCCTCTTTTGATATGTGGCCTTCGTAGTTATGTGGCGCAGAATTATCACGCTGTTCTAAATACCTTATTCCTTCATTTCCTACGCCACATAACGAATGGATCAACTTTCCGCAATCTCGCCGGGTGGCAAGGGAATAAGGTCGAGTTAACGAAGAAATGTGGCTGGGATGCGGCGAGCACCGCCGAAGGAATCCTATCCGTTATGTGGCGTCTGGACGGGCTGCAACCTAACAGCGAGCGGTTGATCAAAGCTGGGCACCACATAACTATCTTGGCCACATAATAGAAGGATTACAGAATTGGGTGCGAATGGGGCCTTGGCTTTATCAGCTTGAAGTGGGCCAGATCAGATAAGCGATATCAGGCCTAACCGTAAGCGGATGATGTGCCGCTGCTCGAGCAAGTTTGACACTGTGCGGGTCGCTTTCTCAAATAACGCTGCAACTGAGTGGTGTGGCAGCAAGAGAAGAGGATGAATCTTTAGGAAACTTGCGAGGCCGCGTATTATGTAGGCTGCTCATGGCACTGCTGAGGAAGCAGAAGGAAAATGTTGAAGACAGTTGTGATTTCTTTCCTTGTCGTCATTGGTATAGCGTGGCTTCCAGCTGGGTTCATCTGGGAATAATCATTTTCGATGGTCAATAGATACAGATATCCTATGAATCTACGGCGCGGCCCAACGCCATGCAGCCGACCGCGAATAGCGGGGCTTTCATCCGCGAGTCTTGCCGCTATCGTGTTATGTGCGGGAGCACCTGATGGCGGGCGTTAAACACTCTCTTATGATCTATCGAGTTTTCATCGTTTTCACCCTACTGCTTATCTATACGACGGCTTCCGCTCAGGTCGTGGAGCGCGGTAATGCTACCTGGGTCGGCCTGAAACCCGGTGTCACCTACCGGCTGGAGGGGTACGAGGTGTCCGAGCACATCATCCCGGGTGAAAACAGTTACACCAGACGCGCTTATATCAAGCGAGATGGCGACAAAGAACCACGCCTCTTTTACACCCACGGTCGTCAGATCGTTGTGACCCTTGGCCACCGGAGATCGAGTGTTCTCATCAACGATTGGGAGGCTACGAAGTCCGGCAAAGTAGTAGTCGCAAACTTAAGGTCGGGAGAAAAGAGGCAAATAGACTCACAGGCCCTGAAGATGTACCGCGGGCACGCGGCGCCGGACCGCCGTCTCTGGATAGTGCCAGAGGCCTACGGTTTTTCACCCGATGACAGTCAGGTTCTCCTAAAGATGGTGAAGGAAGACGTGTCCGCAGTCACAGCAGAAGAGTCTGCGCGGTCGTCCAAAACATATAAAGAGTGGTGGTATGTCGTTGGTTCGGGAAACGGGCAAGTAGTGCGTGAGTACCGAACGAATAAAATACCGACGAGGTGGTGGGGTGCTCAGCGGCGACGCCGTATCTAACGAAGTCATTCGAGCCGACCCGAGTTGCCGTGCCTTTCATCGACAACTTTTCCGTGTCGGAGTTGCGTATGCGGCGGCTCAATTGTAGCGTTAGGCATTTTCAATTTGTGTATGCGATATAAAATCAAATTCCTGGTATTTCTTGGATGGTTGCTCCTCTCGGCAATTACCGTGCAGGCTCAAATTTTTTCTAGCGACACCACCAAAATTCAGTTTGCACCCACTAAAGTTCCAGATGGGGTGACATGGTCGCCGTCCGTCTCACTAAGTGATGGTGGACTATCCTCACAAAAACTGCCGCCGAATATCGCTGCCGAAGTATGGCTTCAGTCGCAACCAATTTCGGCTGGGATGTCATGGCGCCCGCCAACGTCCGCTACGATAAGATTAGATGTGGAAGCTGGCGCTGAAGATTTCACTTACCTCCATGCTTATTTTCGTTATAGCTGTGATCGAGTACATTGGTCGACCTGGTACAACCTACCACCTCTAAAAGCTCAAAATGGGATTGCTGGATCTGTTTATGAAGGCAGCTTGTCTATCCCTCGCATGGCCCAGCAGGCATATTATGCAAAGATGCAGGAATGGTGGAAGACTAATCCCCCGTGGAGTTCAGATGAGCATGAGTTGTGTGCCTGGATAGCCAGCCAAGACCCTGATTTCTTTTCTCGTGAATTCCCATTCATTGGCTATGTACAAGTAAGGGTTGAAGGAGAAACAAGAGGGGTGGAACTCAAATCGCTGTCAATAAAAGTTAGTTCAGCTGTAAGCGGGATTTACGCATTCAGTACATCCAGTAAAGGACGAGGCAGATCGACGACAGGCGAAAAGTGGTTTTTCGATGTGAGTAAAATTAGGAGGTGAGAAGCTCACTTTAGCGCTAATTCGTTGCGGCATCCAACCTCACCATTTCTCCAGCCAAGTCTTTTGCCGGCCCACTACGCGTCAGCCCAACAATAGCCCAGCGACCTCGCCAAAGCCGTTCGCATCCTCTTCTGATATGTGGCCTTCGTAGTTATGTGGCGCAGAATTATCACGCTGTTCTAAATACCTTATTCCTTCATTTCCTACGCCACATAAATGGATCAACTTTCCGCAATCTCGCGGGGTGGCAAGGAAATAAGGTCGAATTAACGAAGAAGTGTGGCTGGGATGCGGCGAGCACCGCCGAAGGAATCCTATTCGTTATGTGGCGTCTGGACGGGCTGCAACCTAACAGCGAGCGGTTGATCAAAGCTGGGCACCACATAACTATCTTGGCCACATAATAGAAGAAATGTGCTCAACCACATTTCTTCTGTATAGTCGCATCCTCTTCTAGAAATCACAGGGGCAAGCCCACCTTCCCGACCTGAGAGACTCTCTCATTGTCCCCGGTAGACCCAACCTGGAAAGCCTTTCAATCAGCAATCAACAAGTCCAGTCCAATTAAGCTCGGGGTCGAGAAGGTGGGCTTGCCCCCGCTGCTTAGCTAACTCTTGCTGATTGCAGTTCGCTAAATACGATGGAAGCCTTTGAGAATATCGCGGGTTGCGAGGCGGAGGATCACCGGACGGCCATGGGGACACGTGGTCGGCGAAGAGGTTTTTAGTAGTCGATCAATCAGCCAGCGCATCTTCTCCGGCGAGAGCGGCATGTTGACCTTGATGGCTGCATGACACGCGAGCGAAGCGGCAATGTCGTCGCGCAAAGTCTCGCGGGCGGTCCCTTTCTTCTCGGCGTCAACTGTATCGAGAAGTTCCTTGAGCATGTTTCGCGCTTCGCCTGCGGGGAGATCCGCGGGCGCGGCTTTTATTGCGACCGTGCGGCCCGACAAGCGCATCAGTTCAAACCCGTAGCTTTCCAGCTCCGCCGCGATGGTCTCAAAGACAGAAGCTTGCGCAGGCGTAAGATCGAAGGTTTCCGGAATAAGCAGATGCTGCGACTCGGCCAGCCGCGTGGATTCGAGCGCGCGATACTTGTCAAACAAGACCCGCTCGTGGGCCACATGCTGATCGATAAGCAGTAAGCCTTCGTTGTCGGTAGCAATAATGAAACTATCATCGAGCTGGCCCAGCGGACGAATATTGGTCGAGAGTGATTCTACTGCTACTTCGCGGGTGAACCTCTCGGCCGAGTTCAGTGGAGGAAGTTGAATGCCCCGATCGGTTGGCGGTAGTGGCGTGTCGTCTCGTACGGATGAGCTACCGCCCCGATCGGCGGGCGAGACGCCCGCGGTCCCAGCATTTAGTTGACTCTGGACATTGAGTGTTGAAGTTTGGACATCTGAGTCCTCCCTTACAGTCGAGCCACTGCCCGGAACGGCGGGCGAGACGCCCGCGCTCCCAGTGGCCGTGACCGACTCTCGCATAATCGCGTCGAGATCGCGTGCTGTATCCGACTTGAAGACGGCAGGATCTTCCAGTGTCGCTACAAAACCTTCCTCCTCCTCAATCATGTTGGAAGAGAACTCTATCCGCGGCTGAGACGCAGCTTCTTTAGCGTGATGCTCTTCAGTTGCAATAGTCGCAAAACCTGCTTTACTAACCGATCGGTTAAGTGGCGCTTCGCCCGCTGCCGCCATCGTGCTTACGAAGCCGGCGGATTCAGATTGACTAACTTCGGATTTTGATTGCTCTTTTGCATCAGCACGCACATACCCGCCACTGGCCAGCGCGGCCCTTACTGCCTCCCGAACCGCATCTGCCACCGCGGCCGCGCGACGAAAGCGTACTTCTGTCTTTGCTGGATGAACATTCACATCCACTTCCTCCAGCGGTATCTCGATGAACAGGAGCGCTGCCGGATAAACTCCCTGCGGTAACACGGCGCGATAGCCCTCCGATAGTGCGCGCGAAACGAGCCGGTCTCTCACAAACCTGCCATTCACAAACAGGTACTGCGCGTCGCGCGAAGTGCGTCGATCGCGCGGAGCGGAAACAAAGCCGCTCACGCGCGCAATTTTCGGATGCCCACCGTCGACTGCGAGCAGGTTGTCCAGAAACTCTGTCCCAAAAACCTGATACGCACGCTCCCTGAGATCATTGGCGGGAGCTACACGCAAAACTTCGCGCCCATTATTGGTCAACGTGAACGCAATTTCCGGATGGGCGAGCGCATAGTGAGTTACAAGATTAGTGAGATGAAAACTCTCAGTGGCTTCGGAGCGCAAAAATTTTCGGCGAGCCGGAACATTGAAGAAGAGATCGCGCACGGTGATGGTTGTGCCGCGCGGATGCGCCGCGTCTTTGACGTCGCGCATCTTTCCGCCCTCGATTAAGACGCGAGTTGCAGCAGCGGCAGCTTCAGCTTTGGCGGTAAGTTCTACCCGCGCAACCGAGGCAATTGAGGCCAGGGCTTCACCACGAAATCCCAGTGTGGCGATGTTGCTCAGGTCCTCTGACTTGGCAATCTTGGAAGTAGCATGGCGTTCGAAGGCCAGAATGGCGTCGTCCCTCACCATCCCCTCGCCATCATCACTTACCTTTAAGAGACGGCGCCCGCCGGCCTCCACCTCGATTACGATCCGGCTTGCACCGGCGTCAATCGCATTCTCGACGAGCTCTTTAGCCACCGAAGCCGGGCGCTCCACCACCTCGCCCGCAGCGATCTGGTTGGCAACGTGATCTGGTAGAACCCTGATTATTGACATTGTCGGTAACGGATTTTAGTTTTAGGTCTTTGGTCTTTGGTCTTTGGTCTTTGGTCTTTGGTTGTGGTTGACTGGAAGCGAGCGACGAGAAAGAAATCAAAGACCAAAGTCCCAAGACCTAAGACCTCTAAAAATCACCGGCCAAAGACCTAAGACCTCCTTCACAAATAAACGATTTGATGTTCGTTTGATCCGATATTGATTGCGTTGTAAATCCAGTCAATAACGTAACGGCCATGGCGCGCGAGTAGCGAAGTGATGTTGATATGCCGCTCCTGCAGTTCCTTATTGGGGCACAGTTGATCAAAGGCCCGTTGCAGTTGCCGGTGCGCCGCTTCATCTCGGGCCATTTGCGCGCGATGAAATCGAGTCCGCAATCCCTCAAGTTGATAGTTGATCTTACGCCGGCCAGTTTCGAGCGCGTCTCCCAGGGTTGGATCGATGCTGCGCAATTGCTCGCGCAAGTTATCGAGCTCGCTGTTAACCGTGTCTTCGGTCCTGGCGAACGATCTCGCGGTGTCCGCGCCAAGGTGCTCTTCAACCACGCGCTTCAAGACATTTTCCGGGCCCGCAAACAGGTCCGCGAGACTCAGTCCGTATCTCTCGAGGACGCGGCCCGTATGTCGTTCAATCATCGTCAGGCTTGAGCGAGGAAGGATTGGCGTGATTGGTCTTTCGAGCAAACGGTAAACTTCGTCCGTCTGAGCAAAGTAAGCAATCTCCGCCGAGCCACCGTAATAGGCAATGGTAGGCAAAAGATAATCCTGCACTACGGCGCGTAGCGTAACATTCGGACTGAATCGCTCAGGGTGAGCCAGGGCCAGGTTTGATAGTTGCTCAACTGTGTAAGCTTCATCAGCATCCCTGGTTGAATAGTTCCCTTCGCTGGAGCGAGTCAGCGCGTGTCGCGCGCCGCTGGCATCGTGAATGAACAGGGGGAAAGAATTCTCCGAAGGCGTAACTTGCGCGTGATAACCCGCCTCGACAAGTCTGCGACTACGTGCTTCTATTGCTGTAGCAATTTCAACTGCGCGCAACGCTGCGCTGGCATACAAGGGCGCCGCCAGCACTTTCAGCCTCCGATCAAGCGGATCGAGTAGCACCAGGCCGTGACGACCCAACAATGAAGTCATCATGCGCGCAAAGGCTTCGCCATACGATCGCCCGGGACGCCACGCCTCGCGCATCAAAGAATCCAGATCGGCTGTGAATTCAGAGCTGGGAAGTTGTTCCAGTAGGTGATCAACAACTGGCTCGATCGAACTATCAATTACAACCCGGCCCACCGGCTGTCCCTCGCGGTGCAAATCCTGAGGGACTTCCACCCGGGCCAACTTGCAATCGCGGCCAATGAACTCGGCCTTCGCGACTTCTGGAAAATCATGATCTTCGGTGGCGATCCAGAAAACGGGAACCGCTTTGGTGTTGCGCTGGGTCAGGCAACCCGCGAGTTTCACCGCTGATAATGCCTTGTAGATCGTATAGAGCGGCCCGGAAAACAACCCAGCCTGCTGACCAGAAACGACAGCAAGGCAATCGGCGTCGCGCAAAAGTTCGATGTTCTTCAGGGTTTCTTCGCCTGCGCCCCACGCTGCATTCATGTCCTGGAGTGCCTGACATAACGAATTGCGATCAGTCCGGTGGGCGGCCAGAACTTCAGGCGCTCGCGATGGCAACTCGTGATGAAATCTCACTGCTTCAGGATAAAACTCACGCAGCGCAGTGGGGTCATTTAGGTAGTCAAGGAAGAGCCGTGTTTGATGAGGAATGCGATCGAAAGAAAGAGTTTCGACTCGCAAGCCTGACTCTTCAGGCGTGCTATAACATGCAGGTTCGGCGGTGCTCAATTTATGATTACTCCCTGAGGAAGCATTTTACGCAGGATGCTCGTCTTGTACCAGTAAGGTCTGTCGCTCCGCACCATCCGATACCTTACTCCTCCAGGAACCGAATGTTATTGATGGAAAAACGAACATGGAGTTTGTACTCTGAGCTACTTGAACCCCGGATTAGAGGCTGGCGGTTCAGAGTTCGAGCTTTAGCTTGCTCAAGTTAGAAAACGCCGACCTATCAGGAAACCTGAGGTATTGTAAGTACCAGCAACTCCGCCTCCGCCTCCTCCAGGCACCTGCGAATCTCTGCGCGCGCATCGTCGTCCGGCGCACGCAGCGGCGCACGCACTGCGCCACCAACGTAACCTCTCATTTCAAGTGCAGCCTTCAGCCCACCAATGCCAAAGCGGGTGGTTACCGCGTGTGCAAGCGGAGTCAACCGGGATTGCAATTTCGCGGCGAGCTCGGTTTTGCCGGACTTCATTGCCCGAAATATCCCGATGCAGAGCTCAGGGGCAACACAACCCACGGCAAGGATTCCGCCGCTGGCTCCGGCGTTCAAAGCTTCATTAAACACGGTTCCGTTTCCGGAGAGCACCGCGAAATCTTTTCCGACGAGTCTGATCGTTTCCCGTAGTCCCTCGACGTCAGCGGAACTGTCCTTGATGCCGATAATATTTTGGTGCTCACTCAGACGCGCTGCAGTTTCGGGTTCAATCTTGACGCCGGTGAGAGCCGGCATGCTGTAGAGAATCACAGGCCGAGGAGCCTGATCGGCAACGTCTCGGTAGTGATCCAGCAACGCTTGTTGCGTAATGCCTGGGCGATAGAAGTGAGGAGTGATAACTAAAAAAGCATCTACGTCTACAGTCGAGGCGACGCGTTTGATTTCGTTGTTGGTTCCACGAGTACTCTCCTGACCGGCGCCGGCGATAAAGGCCAAGCCCTCCGGTCCTCGCGTTACTTCTTCTCGGGCAGCCTCAATCACCTCGAAGTATTCGCGCTCGTCGAGATGCACGCGTTCGCCGGTGGAACCGAGCATTACATAACCGGTGATGCCGGTGCTGTTCCACCTACTGATGTTCCCTCGCAAGCCCGGCAGATTTAAGGCGCCATCCGCATGAAATGGCGTCGTGATGGGCAGAAAAACGCCGCACAACCTTTTCGACAAGAGTCGTGCGGCGGAGTTTTTGTGATCAAGCTGAGTCAAGACACCGCATTATAGCGATGTACGGAGCGGCCGAGCAAAAAGGCTCGCGGTAGCGCAAGCAACCGTTGTTGTGCGCGTTATGTCGCCACGACGGAGCACGCGGAGTGACTCGCTCACCTTTTCTTCGCAGTTTTCCTGGTTTTTTTGGCGCTGGTCTTCTTCTTAGTTTTGCCCTTACCCTTAGCAGTGCTCGAACTGAGCTTCGGATAGATCGTGGCCATGAACGCAAAATCTGACTTGTCGATGTCCAGGCCGCCGACGATAGGCTTTCCACTCTTCGTGATTGTGCCCGGAATCTGATAACACATGATGGATTCTTGATCCGCGAGCGGAGTGCCTAACAACGAAGACGTCTGGATGGGGGTCAGCACCTGCGCCTTTACCATAGCCGGATCCCATCCCTGAGTTTCACCGAAAAACGCAATTGCCTTTTTGGGATCTATCAGCTTTACGAGCTCGGCTCGCATGTGTTCGTGAGGACATCCCAAAGTGTGTCCCGTCTCATGCCGAACAACGCGATGAAACTCTGAGTCAGGAGTATTCACTGTAAATGCCTCAAGATTCATAGTCGCTTGATTGGCAGGAATGCTGAGAATATCGGTACCTAAATACGACCAATACCCATCCGCCTCACGCGCGATGCGAACTTTCGGGTTGGTGTTACTTTGCACAAACTGAACGTTGGCCGTCTTACTCCAGGCATTCATGTGAGACAGGATTTTGGATCTGAGGGCAGCGGAAGGATTATCAAGAAACCCAACCGTTAACTTCACGCCCTTGTTTCCCCAGAATTTCTTTGTCATTACAGCAATACTCATCGGCGTCGGCGAGAATCCTTTGTGCACCAGCATCAGCCGATTAATCGAGGGATGGTTTAAGGGATTAATCTCAGATGCCGCTTTGGCAGCCGGGACCCACAAATCGCGAGGAAGCCTTTTTGGCGTGCAGGTTATTGGTTCACTCATGCTTTTGCTCCTTTCAATTCTGTACGTGGAAAGTTGAAAAATTTAGTTGTTAGCACGACGGGCGTCGTCGCGGGAGCGAGTACCGGACGGCTTTCCCGGTTAACGGTGGCGATGACTGACGGTGCATTCACGAGACGGCCCAGAGGGAGAAGATTCGATATTGAATCTGTCGACTAACTCATCCTTACGGAGTGGTTCAGCTATCTGGTGAATAAGTGCGACTGTGAAGCGAGCGCCTTTTCAAGAAGCGAGAGATTGAGAACGCGCGCACGATATTCCAAGCACCCAAGGTTGTCAAGGACTTTTGCAAAGTTTGCAAAGTCAGGTAACGTCTGTGACCTACGATGCGCGGTAAGTCTCCGACTTACCGCAGACTTGATGAATCCTTTAAGGTCTTCGACCTTCCGGTCATAGACTGGAAAAAAGGCAACGTACCGATTTCGGTAAGTCGAAGACTTACCGCGCATCGCAGGTCAAGCGGGGGCTTTGTGGTACCGCGTATCCAAGTCGAAGAACTGGAGCAGGTAGACGGGTTGACGGCCGCGAATCGCAGACTGACCGTGCACCAAAACCCGCTCAGCAGGCAGAAGAGATCCAATCCTATTCGAAATGCGTCAAGTCCAACCTTCTCTCCGCTTGACCACACGCTCAACCACCATGATCATGTCGGCGAACAATCTATTGAAGGAATTGGAGATCGGTTTGAGCAACTATCGCTTCGTACAACTCGATGTGTTCACTCGCGAGCCTTTCGCCGGCAATCCGCTGGCTGTATTTCCTGAGGCGGAAGGACTGACGGACGAACAGATGATGAAGATCGCGCGCGAGATGAATCTCTCGGAGACTGTGTTCGTGCTTAAGCCTTCCGCGCAGTCGCCAAAGCAAAGCAGTGAGGAATCATCAGGAGCCGAAGCCGGTGAGCTACCTCGCAGTGCAGCAGCGAGCGAAACCAAACCGAAACTTGAACCTCAGGTCAAGCAAAACAGGGCCACAGCGAAACCATTGGAGCAGTCATCGCAGCGATCCGCGGAGGAGTCAGAAGGAACATCCGTCCTGCGTCGTTTGCGCATTTTCACACCGGCGCGCGAGATTCCTTTTGCCGGCCATCCGGTTGTCGGCACCTGGAACGCGTTGGCGCGCGAGGGCGTGGTTCCCATTCCCGAAGGCGGAAAGGGATGGACACGCATTCATCATGAAGTCGGGATTGGCGTTCTGCCCGTTGACGTCGAATTCAAGGATGGCGCGCCCGCGCAAGTGGTGATGACGCAGGGCAAATTTGAGATCCTCAACGAGGTCGACGACTGGCACGAGCAGGCAGAAATTGCGCGAGCCCTCGGCCGGCTTAGAGAGGACCTGGACGAGAGTTTACCGATTCAAGTTATCTCGACTGGCCTGCCATCACTGGTGGTGCCAATCCGATCGCTCGCGGATCTTCGGCATTGCCGTGTCAATGCCGCCCTGCTCGGCGAAATCTATAAACGTCTTGGCGCCACCGGTTGTCATGCGTTCTCACGTGAAACGATCGAGATTGGTGAATCACGCGCGCACGCGCGCTTCTTTGCGCCCGCCGATAACATTCCGGAAGACCCAGCAACCGGCAGCGCCGGCGGCGCATTGGGAGCTTACCTTGTATTTCACGGGGCCTCAGGGGCCGAGGCGGTTGACGGGCGGGTTCGGTTTGTTATCGAACAGGGCGATTTCATACATCGTCCCAGCCGCATCAACCTTGATGTCGCAGGCAAACTCGGAGCGATCGAGGAGGTGCGCGTCGGCGGAGCCTCGGTCGTGGTTGCAACCGGCGAAGTTGTGTTCTAAGAGAGTTTTCTATGAGCGAGCAACTCGATTTACTAATTATCGGCGCCGGTCCGGCAGGCCTCTCGGCTGCGCATGCTGCAGCACAGCAGGGTTTGCAGTATCTCGTCGTTGAGAAAGGGACGATTGCCGATACGATTCGGCTATACCCTGTCGGTCGCACACTCTTCTCTACGCCAAACGAGCTGGAGATGCATGAAGGCGCGTTGAAGCCCTGCCGCGAAAAACCTACCCGCGAAGAGTTGCTTTCTCACTACATCCACTTTGTGCTTGACCATGATCTCAAAATAAATACCGGCGAAGAAGTTGTCGGCGTAGACAAATTACAGAGCGATGGATTTCTCATTCATACCAGCAAGACTGACTACCGGACGGCGCGAATCTTATTCGCCATTGGCGCGATGGCCTATCCCCGCAGGCTAAATATTCCCGGCGAGGAGTTGCCAAAAGTGCATCACCTGTTCGTGGAACCCTACGCTTACATTCGCAAGGATGTGCTGGTAGTGGGCGGCGGCAACAGTGCTGCCGAAGCAGCACTGTTCCTCTCCGAAGAAGGCGCGCGGACAACGCTGGCCATCTGGCGCGAAGACTGGGAGAACCGCGACCCCAAAGCCGGCGCAATGAAACATTGGGTGCGCACGCCGCTCGAAAAGGAGGTTGCCGCGGGGCGTTTGCGCGTGGTGCTTTACAAAGAAGTCGTCTCAATCACCGAACACGAGGTAACGCTGACCACTGAGGATGGCAAGACGCTGACGATTGCGAACGATGTGATGTTTGTGCTGATCGGCAGTGACGCCGATCTCAGTTTGCTGAAGAAACTCGGCATAAAAACCGAGCCGGGAAAGCTAACTGAAGTTCCGGTTTACGATCCGGAAACATTCGAAACAAACGTCGAGGGAGTTTACGTTGCGGGGCACTTCACCCACGCTCGCCACATCAAAGCCGCCATCGATGTCCCGCGTCGTGTCGTGCCGCTGATCGCGCAAAGCTTGCACTCGAGGTCAGGTTCGAAATAATCTTCGCGGACCACGCCTCCGGGAGTACCACCGTAAATGAATTCAAGCCCTGACAACCATACGGTCAACGAGCATTTCGAGCATCGCGCGCCGGAAGTTTGGAGATGGTAAACCCATGCGCGGCTCATTTTGTCGGAGCTGAAATCATCCGCTCGACTGGCGACATCTGAGTGCCGCTTCATCACAGCCGCTGGCCGCTTGGTCACAAAGCACTTATCTTGCCATGTAATTGCTGTTATTTAAGGATGCCTCTAAGTTCTCATCACAGCTTAAGGCGGCAACTCTAAACTGTGAATTGGCTTTTCCACTTATTTCACCCAGGAGTATGAGCATGACAATCCCTTCTGCGCTTAATTGCGCGCCCGTCACCGAAAAGCTTTACTTCCGTTCAAATCACTCAAATGGTTCAACAACTAACCGTCGCTTGAGAGTGGCCATCAGTCTCCTGGGGACTCTGGTTGTACTGGCTTTGGTTTCCTCATCTGCGTTGGCGCAGTATGGCGGACCGGCGAAGCTGACAATCAAATCCAGCGTGCTTGGAGAAGACCGCACGATCCTTGTTCGTACGCCGCCAGGATATGAGACAAATAAACTTGCTTATCCCGTGCTCTACATGACCGATGGAGATGCCCATATAGGCCACACCGGCAGCACGATAGAATTCCTGGCCAGGAATGGCCGCATGTCCGAGATGATCCTGGTGGGGATCACTAATACCGACCGCACCCGAGATTTGACTCCAACCAAGGCAACCGGGCCCAACGCAGCTCAATTTCCCACCGCCGGTGGCGCTGATAATTTCTTGAAATTTATCGAGACCGAAGTGTTCCCGCAGATCGAAAAGAGTTATCGCGTGCAGCCGTATCGCGTGTTGGCCGGCCATTCGTTGGGCGGTCTCTTTGTTGTTCACGCGCTGATTACACGGCCGGAGCTATTCAATTCTTATGTAGCAGTCAGTCCCTCGCTGCAGTGGAGCGATGACGCGACCTTAAAACGCGCCGAAGAGTTTTTCAAAACGCGTAAGGAATTGCGCGCGACACTGTTTACCTCGCTAGGCAATGAACCCGGCGATATTGGCAAGGCTTTTGACGCGTTCAAGCAAGTGCTCGCCAAAAGCCAGGTCAAAGGTTTTGAGTGGGAAGCGCAGCAGATGACGGATGAAGATCACGGCTCCGTCGTCTTGCGCAGTCACTACTTCGGTCTGCGAAAAGTTTATGACGGCTGGCAAATGCCCCGCGATCCAGCCACCGGAACAGTGGTCGGCGGACTAAAGGCTGCGGACGAGCATTACAAGTGGCTTTCAGAAAAATTCGGCTACTCGATTCCGACGCCCGAAAATTTGATTAACCTAATCGGTTATCAGTTCCTGGGACAAGCTGACTTTGACACAGCCATCGCCACGTTTAAGACCAACGTCGAAAGGTATCCAAACTCGGCTAATGTTTACGACAGCCTGGCCGAGGCCTACGAAAAACATGACCAGCTCGATCTCGCGGCGCCGCTCTACGAAAAGGCGCATTCGCTGGGGCAGCAAAATAAGGACCCGAATGCGGCGATTTATACTGCAAACTTCAAAAGGGCAAGCGACAAGCTGAAACAAGCGGCGGCTGCGAAGCAGACTGACGCAGCGAAGCAAACTGAGGCGGCAAAGAAAAACCAGTAGGCTCAGAGCAACACCCGAAAATAGACACCGATAGTGACGGGATACCGCCACTAACTTAACTTGAAGTGTCGGACCAATAACCTGGCTGCGCTAAGGGTGCTTAGCATCCCGTCGCTACCGAGCTTGTGTCAAAACTCATTTGTCGGACTTGTGTGGTAACGGATCAGGAGCGGTAAACCGCCACCTTCCCGACCTGAGAGATGATTCAAGTTGCGAGGCGGCTTTCAACCAGAAAAGAAGTCACTCAATTTTGAAAACCTCTCAGGTCAGGAAGGGTGGTTTACCCCGGCTGGTTAGTTAGCATCAACTTTGAAAGTGCCACACTGAGTTTTCACACGGGCTCTAAAGTGCCGGGCTATTGTTTAGTCGTCGTCCGCTTCGCTACTCCAGGCGCTACTGACCGCGGTATCGCGTCAAAGGCCGGCAGCGCTTTCGATCATCCCGCGCAGGCTGATTTGTCCCGTGTAATTTCCGAAGAGCATTTTTCCGGGAGTAGCACACCAGGTATCGCGCGCGTGCTGCCAGACACTAGGCAGTTCTGAAGAATACTGGGGAAGCGCCGCCGGCCATCGATGAATGAGAACCGATAGTGGCTCGCGGATTCCCAGCACGTCAAACAACTCGAGTTTGACTGCCTGTCGAATCTCATCGTCCCCGGCCTGAAGCCACTGACGTTGGGAAGTTCCGCCCATCATTACTGTGAACGAAGCGAGGTGAGAGTCGTCAGTGACGCGGTAATTGAAGGAAGAAGAGTTGAATAGAATGCCGAGTGACTTTCTGTCCTCGCACGCCGGCATCAGCACTCCTGTACCGTGCACGGGTCGCGTAAACGAATCGCGATCCACAAACACTGTGACCGAGACGATTGGCGTGTAGTTGATGGTTTCGAGATTCCGGGCTAGCGCCGGCGTCACCTCTTCCAGAATTCTGGCCGCCGCATACGCCGGCGTGGCAATGATAACGTTTGGCGCATCAGGAACCTGGTTTATCTTTTCATTCCTTCGAAAGCGCTTACCAAGATTGCGCTCAAGATGCTCCTCCAGCTTTGAGACGAGGTCACCCATACCAAGGTGAGGCGCCACCCGCTGTTTCGTTCCCTTCTTCGCAGGGCGATTCCGCTTCTTTTTGATTACGGAGCCGAGTAATGTTTCGCCTGGGGGAACAGTTAGTTCCGGATAAGCTGCAGAGACGCCAAGGTCGCCGGGCTGTACGCCATAGATGCCGCGCACAAACGGTGTCAGCAGATAATCCAGTGCGGCGCTCCCGAGATGTCGTCGTGCCCAGGTGTCCAGAGTATCGAGATTTTTTGTGGCGCCATTCGCTGAGCGAACAAAAGCTGCGTGCCGTAACGCACCGATAGTTTCTGCAATGCTCAAGGGAAAGCGACGGAGTTTGCCATCGCGCACAATAAACTTTGCTTTCGCCTCTTTCTTCGGTTCAATTAACGATACTCCGAGTTCATTACACAGGTCGCGGACCGCTTCAGTGGCTATGAGCGAATGCGCGGCGCTCTCGGCAATCCCATGTTTTGTGTTGCTCGTCTTGATCAGTCCGCCGGCGCGTGCACTCTCCTCGATTAGCGTTACGCGATAGCCATTTTTGTCGAGCTTGTAGGCCGCAAGCATCCCGGCAATGCCCGCGCCCACTACCGTTGCTTCCTTTCTGCTCGTGTCTAACGTGCCAATCATGCGCAAGCCTCCATTACAATTGATTTCAGTACGCGGGGAAACTCCGAGTCTCCATTGAAACAACGGGCGCGGTAGTAATGCCTAATGCCATGCTTCCGCGCCAGGTCGGCGTAGAGTTGATCGAGTTCAAAAAGAGTTTCAATGTGATCGCTCACAAAACTAATTGGCGCGACAACCAGCGTTTCCACGCCGGCGCGGGCGAGTCGCATGATTTCGTCTTCAAGGTAAGGCTTAAGCCAGGGCAATTTGCCATTGCGCGACTGAAACCCGAGCGACCAGGGATGACGCAGACCTTTTGTGACCGCTCGCACCGTCCGCGCTATGTCGTCAGGATATGGATCGCCGCGCTCCACGATTTTTATCGGCAACGAATGCGCGGAGAACAACACATGCAGCTCCCGCGAGCCATTTTGGGCGAGCTCGGCTTCACTGACGGCTTGATCCAGCGTCGAACGCAGGAGAGAGATGTACGCGGGATGGTCCGGCCAGTTAGTCACTCTGCGAATTGCCGGCCACCATTCGAGTTCGGCGAGCGCCTTCTCGATTACATCGAAACATGTCGCAGTGGTGGTGGTGGAAAACTGTGGAAACAACGGTAGCAGAATCAGTTCTTCCGCGTCCCAAAGTTTCAACCGGCTCAGCGCGGTTTCAATTGATGGCTCGGAGCTACGCATGCCAATTTCTACCCGTACCTGATTTCCAGGCATCATCCGGCGTAGGCCATCGGCCTGAACTGCTGTCCACCTGAGTTGTGGCGAGCCGCCGCCAATCGCGCGGTAGCTCTTGATTGAGGATGGACCTTTAAGTTGAGAAATTATGAACGCGAGCGTCTGCCTTAGCGGCGCTGGAATACCGACGAGAACGCGCGGGTTTGCGAACAACCGATAGAGAAACGGCTTCACATCGCTGAGCGTCCAGGGGCCGCCAAAGTTTAATAATAAGATTCCCTGTTTCATAACTTGTTTTGCTAGATAGTTCTGCTGAATAGTTTTTGCGCCGCTGTGTCACGCGCGAGACGAGCGTCAAAAGCCATACAAATGTTGCGCAGAAAAGCCTTGCCTTCATTGGTGACTCTGCAGCTCGTCTCCGTTAGACGAACCAGCTCATCGCTG
>JBKOZZ010000140.1:0-6941 GCA_046726155.1 Acidobacteriota bacterium | reverse complement strand
CCCTTCCGAGCTCCTGTATCCAGGCCCGCAATGACAAGTGCCTTCAAATGTCGTCGATTTTCTCCCTCGCACTCCCGCAAAAGCCGTTGCTCTTGCTCGTACGTCAATATCGTCTCTCGCGGCTGCTCATCAGCAGTGCTGATCAATTCTCCAGGTCTGGCCTTCGTGAAGGGATTGACCGTGATCCAATCGTTGATTTTTGCCTCATTGAGCATTGCTCGCAGAGTGGTCATCTCACGATTTACTGTGCCTACATTTACGTTTCCGCCGCCCTTTGTCTTGCTGCGCAGGCGATGATTTCGGTAGGCGCGTAGGTTTCCAACCCTGATATCTCTCACCCTTATCTTTCCGAAAAACTCTCTGAAGTGCTTTAGGTGCGCCGCGTAAACACTGGTGTCCCGAACACCAAACAACTTGTTTCCCGATTCGTCGTACTCAGCAGCGCAATACTTTGTTTGCTGGCAATGGCTTGCTAACTCCTCAAAGGTCAAGGCATCTGAGTAGAGCGCCACCTCGCCACCCTCGAGATATTCATCTTCGAGTTCGCGCGCGGTTCGTTTAGCTACGCTTGGAGAAGAGGCTGTCCTGCGTTTCTGACGACGCTTTCCGGTCTCATCGTAATAACTGAGAACCGCAACGTACTCAGTTCTGCCCCGACGTTTTCTTCGAATGACGGAAGAAGAATATCGCACTGCAATGCGCCTCCTTTGCGCCTATGGCAAAGTCTGATCCAGAGGGAAAACACAACAAGTGTGTGCCCATCTGTGTGCCCAATTTGCAGTGGATGTTTAAGAGTGCGAATTTACTGAGGAAATTGGTAGGCGCGTGGGGATTTGAACCCCAGACCCCTACCGTGTCAAGGTAGTGCTCTACCCCTGAGCTACGCGCCTATTGTCTTTTCAGTTCGCAGGCAAAATTCTTTTCTCAAAACGAAGCCCGAAAGTAACAAAGCACCTAACGAGTGTCAAGCGACGTCCAGATCCAGGCGACAAGTTCGTTTCGTCGTGGTCAGGTTCGTTGAAAGTTTCCGCCCTGGCCGCGACATCGAAAACCTAATGCTGATCGCGAACGGTGTCGACAAGATCGTAGATGCGCAGGCCTGACCCCAGTTCTTTAGATCAGTTCATTGCCGATTTCCAATTTGCGATCGTCGATTGAGTTGCCGGTTTGATGGTACTAATCAATCGGGCAATCGACAACGTACTTGCAATTGGCGACGTACTTACTGGAGTTGGACTCGCAAACATGCTATAAGCAAGACACCCCACTCTCTGTCAGTCTCCCCGGGCTCGCGCGGTCGATACCGCGAAGTTATTTCCAAGATTCAGAAGTCTCGAACAGTAATCCTCTGTTCGGCCCGACCCCGACATCAAATTATTGAGGGTCCGATGTTTAAGCCCTTTCTAATCATCGTGCTATTGCTCTCTGGTATTCCTGCTGCCATCGTACAGGGTCAAACTGATCCCACCGGACGACCGAGACGTACCGAAAACCCTCCGGCAGTCTTTGAAGGAAGCGATCGTCAGGCGCCTTCTCCTGAAGCAAGTGCCGAAGCAAAGAGACTGTACAAAGCCGGGGTCAAATACGGCAATGCGCATCTGTTCAAACAAGCGGCCAACACTCTTGAGGAGGCTGTGAAATTGAACCCCGACTACGCCGATGCTCATCTCGCCTTGGGCCACGCTTATTACGAACTGGAACAGTGGGAGCAAGCCATCGACAGCCTGCAACGCGGTCTGGCGCTGAACCCTAAAGATAAGGATTCTCAAGATCGTCTTGCTCACGCTCGAATGATGTCGGAGCGCGAGACCATAAGTCGAGAGGAGAAATCGCCTGAAGCGAGTGGTGACAGTGATCAAGCAAGGGGTTCACCGGCATCATTGAGCAGCGCCCCGCCATCAGAAGCAAGTTCAAAACCCGCGGCGAACGATATTGCGCTCACTAAAGTTTATCGTGTTGGACCAGGCGACGTGCTGGATGTGCGATTGACTGAGGATGTTTCACCGCAGTCAACGCTGTTTACCGTGACATCGGCGGGTTTACTTGAGCATCCCAATCTGAGCGCGCCCTTGCCCAGCGCTGGGCTTACGGTTGAAGAAATCAGTGCCCGGATCGAAGACGATCTCAAACGACAGTCGTCGACAAAAACTCCAAATGTCTTGGTCGGAATTCACGAGTATGTCAGCCATACGATCCTCGTCAGCGGCCTGGTCCAAGACCCCGGCACAAAGATTCTGAAGCGAGAAGCCATTCCGCTTTACGTGGTGGTCGCAGACGCTCAACCTTTGCCTGAAGCCGGCCGGGTGAGTGTGCTGCGAAACGAATCGAACGAAAGTTACGTGATCGATCTGCTAGCCCAGTCAGAAATGAACCTGCTGGTTCGGCCCGGAGATGTCATAACTCTGCAACCGAATCCGGCGCAGTTCTTTTACATTGGCGGCGAAGTAAAGTCTCCCGGGGAGAAAACTTTTCGCCGCGGTTTGACATTGACGCAGGCAATCATCGCCGCGGGAGGATTGACCAGGAACTCGAAGGAAGCGCGGTTAGCACGCGATAACGGCAAGGGGTTTCTGGTGGTGAATCGATTCAAACTTAGGGACATCGATTCCGGAAAGGTTCCTGATCCCGCGATACAGGCCGGCGACCGAATTACGATTGAATGAGGATGTTAAAGACATGTCAGTACCAATCAAAGCACAAATCACTCCGGACGCCCTGATGCACGATTTATTGCAAATCGCAGAGAGCGGCAAAGTAGGACAACTGAGAAAGCTTCTGGCCCGCGGCGTCGATGTAAATGCCAGCAACGAGGCGGGCGTGACCGCCTTGATGGTGGCTGCATACCATGGGCGGCTTGAGATGGTGCGGGCTCTTGCCGACCATGGAGCCAACCTGAATGCAATGGACAGTGACGGCTTTACCGCGGCAATGCTGGCTGACCATTCTGGTCACGAGGAAATCGTCAGGACACTGGCGGCACGTGGCGCCAAAACAATTCCCAAAACTAATGTGTCCGAAACCTCGTCGGTGCAATTTACTCAAGACGAGACGTTCGACGATCTCAGCGATTCCGATGCGGAGCCAACGGGCAGCAATCCAGACGTGAGAACGCTGCATGATCCTCCGGACATTTGGGATCTGGTTCATGAAACACGAGCAGAGTTTGATCCTCGATCAGCTTTTCTCGGAAATATCACTTCAATAAATCCGCTGATCTTGGTCGTGATCGCGCTCATCGTTGGAGGTGGTGCGGTGTTTGGATTCATGACGCTGAGGGGTTGGTCAGGGAGTGATCATGCGGCGTCGACTGCACTTGCGCCGTCGAGTGCTCCTGCTGCATCGACTGCGCCTGCTGCGTCAAATCCGCCTGTTGCGGCTGGTGCTTCTGCTGAGGCCCCTTTGCGAGCAGAGGACGGTAACACAAAGACTACCTCCGGTTCGCAGGTGACTGAGCCAAAGAGAACCGCGTTATCGTCGAATCGACAGGCCACAGATACAGATGACATCGCTGGTAGCAAAGTTGATTCAAAGATTACCGTCGTGGCCCCTTCAGCATTGCCAGACAAGCGAGTTGTGGGCAAGCCTCGCTTGCAGAATCCAACAAGTTCAACCTTGCAGAATCCAACAAGTTCAACTACGACCGGCACTGCGACCGTAGACCCCACCGACGACAAAGACAAGACTCAACCATCAACCACGCCCGCTGCTAAATCCGACAACGAGGAGGGTGCCAACCCACCGGCAGCGAAGAAGGAAGCAGATAAAGCTCCAAGTCCACAGTTGAACGCTCCGGCTAAGGCCAGCCCTACACCAAAAGCTAAGGTGATCCCATGGCCTTAACATTGACTCCATTGCCGATTGATTTGAGCGACGGCTCTTCAGTACCAACAGCGCGATAGAGACATTTGGTAGTCCCAATTCCCATTGCCGGGTTCCTCAGTAAGGCGTTCAGGGGTGGTTTTGGCCGGAGCTGTGGGTGAACAGGAATAGTAATCAACTTACGAGTGTCGAAGGAAGCTCGAACGTTCCATCGACTACCTCCACGAAGTTTCTTTCTTCGCGGATAATAAGGCGCTTTGTCTGTGCCATGAGGAAGTTTTCACGCGCTTCCCGATCTGACTTCAAGCGTGCTCTGTAGGTCTCATAGGCGGCGAGACTATCGAATGCAATCAACCCCCATGCAACATCATTCGTTCCTTCGTGAGGAAGGAAGTACCCGACAAGGTGTCCGCCGCATCGAGGAATGATGCGGCCCCAATTCTCGGCATACTTCTTGAAGCCGTCCATCTGGAACGGATCGATCTGGTAGCGGATGACGCAGGTAATCGTCATTAGTGTCCTCCTTGTGATTGGTTTGATCGGTAAGACTCCAGCGCGCGCTCGTGGTTACGGGCGACGAACGAAGTCAGTCGGTAACGCGGGTGCACTTGCGGGCGGCACTCGATGATTGGTTGCCTGTTCAAACGCGTAGGCTATTGCAATCAAGGCGGGCTCACTGAACGCGCGCCCCGTAAACGTCACCCCGAATGGTGCCGGGTTGATGACAGCGCCTGTCGGCGGGACGAAGCCGCCAGGGACCACGATGCTCGGGTATCCCGCCTTGGCTGGCGCGGCCGCTCCGCGGTTTTGCGGAAACAGGATGGCGTCAAAGTCGTCATCCGTGCCTTCGATGCCGTCTGGTCCATTGAAGACCGCGTTCAGTCCCGTTCGAGTGAGCGCCAGGTCTTGAGCGCGGTCAGCCAAATAGCGCAACGTGTCGGCACTTCCAGGGCTTGTGTCTAGTTGGTCGGCAGCGAGGAAAATGGCCTGGCCATATTTCAGCGCCACCGCCGCATGCGCGTTGTTGAAAGCGATAATGTCCGCCAGCGTATGGACCGGCGCGTTTGGTCGGGTTGCCAGATAGTTGTTCAGATCGTGTTTTTGTCCATACATAAGAACGGTTGAGCAAGTGGTCGGAGCCGGGAACGAGGTGCAGATGCCGAAGGCTGAGATGGCGGCTTGATTCGGGATCTCATATGGATCCGCAACGAACGCGCCTTCCGCTCGGAGTGCCGCGATCGCATCCAGCATTATTTGCGTCTGCGCGGCAGAGAAACCGGTCCAGTAAGGTACGCGAGGAACAGCGATGCGGGCGCCGCGTAGCGCATGCTTGTCCAGGAATTTTGTGTAGTCGTTTTGGCAGTTGCCGGAAACAAGGCACGGCGCTGTTGCTGCATCGTTCGGATCATAGCCCGAGATTACGCTAAGCAGGATGGCGGCGTCAGTTACGGTGCGCGTCAACGGGCCGGCTGTATCCTGGTCGGCAGTGATGGGAAGGATCCCAGTGCGACTAACCAATCCAAGGGTCGGTTTGATTCCCACATCCGCATTGGCTGTTCCCGGGCTGAGGATCGAACCTGACGTTTCAGTGCCTACACCCACGGTCACAAGGTTTGCAGCCACGGCAATGCCGGGGCCCGAGCTCGAGCCACCCGGCGTTAAAACGGGCCGCCCGTCGCCGCCAGGCAGCGGTCGTGGATCGTACGGATTGAATCCGTATCCCCCAAGTGAGCTGTATCCAGCGGGCATACCGATGGCGATGAAGTTTGCGAACTCAGTCAGCGTAGCTTTACCGAGGATGATCGCGCCGGCCTCTCGCAGCTTCGTTGTTAGGAATGCATCGGAGGGCGGCGTCGATCCGGCAAGGGCAACTGAACCGGCAGTGGTTGGCATGTCCGCAGTGTTGATATTGTCCTTAAGCAACACCGGAATCCCAAACAACGGTCCGTGCGCAAGGCCGCGATGCCGATCGAGATCGCGGTCGCGCGCTTCGTCGAGAGCGTGCTCGTTGATATGAATGAACGAGTTCAGCATCGGTCCCGTGTGGTCGTAAGCGGCGATGCGATTAAGGTACATTTGCACAAGCTGTTCTGAGGTGATCAAATGAGAGCGCAGTGCCAATTGGAGCTCCAGCACGCTGGCTTCGACCAGCTGAAGCTTATTGGGCGTGCCAAACGGTGGCTGAGCGGGAACCGGCCGTGCGAAGATGGCCACAATGGCCACCATAACGAGCGCAAGTCGTTTCATGAGTAACCTCCTTTGAAGCGAAGACGCCATCACTTTCGATCCGATTGCCGATGAATCGAGCCCTTTCGGGCATCGTCAATGGCCAATCGGGCGCCTTGACTAGCGCTTCAGTAAATGACGGTGGATTAATGTTGTTCGGGGTGGGCGAAGGTTATCGCTGACTGCGTCAACTGTCAATACGAATCTGCGATGAGACTTAGTAGCGTACCACCCCGCTATCTTATGATTCCACTGTCGCTCGCGCGTACGCGCTATGGGCCCACGACTGGCACTCGTTTACTTTGCGAGTACCTTATTGCGATCTATAAGCTCGTCGGTTTGCGCAGCGGAAAGTGGAATGCTTTCGCGCCGGAACAAGTGCGGATGGGTACTAAGGTTGAAAAATTGGTAGGCGCGCGGCGCGCCAGATTCGGTTCACCAATGTTCGGGAAATAGTTAAGATGGAAACCATCCTGAAAGCCTATATTTATGAAGCCATTGAAGTAGAAAAAGCCGGTTTGAAAGTGAATTTTAAAAAGAGTACAGATTTCATAATTCCTGAAGAAATTTCAAAATAAATTAAATGAAATCCCTGCCTTGAAAACTGATTTTGATGCATTGACGCCGGGACGGCAAAGAGCATACATGCTTTATTTTTCTGCACCCAAACAATCCAAAACCCGCGAGTCAAGGGTTGAAAAATGTATGCAGCAAATTCTCAATGGAAAGGGATTAAATGATTAGTACTTCAATAGGAGCTAATATAAAAGTATGAAGAACACTAATAGCAATAAAAAGAAGTTGTCACCAGAACAACGTGGCGAACTACTCAGAACATTGAAAGCCCGTTTTGAGAAAAACATGAAGCGCCATAAAGGTCTTGAATGGGCTAAAGT